>CAKTXU010000286.1 GCA_934630995.1 uncultured Eubacteriales bacterium | reverse complement strand
GTGCTGGAAACCACATAGGGCTCGGTTTCCAGGCTCAGCAGGGAAACCGAGGTGTGCCGGATACGGGAGAGCATCTCCCGCGCCTCCAGAGAGGCGGGATCGCCGCACATCATCACCACCGTGACCTCCGCGCCCTCCTCCAGCAGCTTCCGGGCAATGACAAAGCCGTCGCCGCCGTTGTTGCCCCGGCCGCAGAGCACGGCCGCTCTTTTTCCGGCAAGGGGGTAGCGGGAGCGGATGATGCGAGCCGCGGCGCTGCCCGCGTTCTCCATCAGGCGGAGATAATCCAGTCCCTCAGCCACAGCGGAGGCCTCCACCAGCCGCATTTCACGGCATGTCAGCACTTTCATCGCCGTCATTCCTCTCTACGTGATAATTTCGGTAGAAAAAAGCCGCCCGCCGGGCGGCTTTTAGCCTTATTCCTCGTGGTGCTCCTCGGTGCTTTCAGCGGATTGGTTTCGGCTTTGCTGCCGCATTTTCCGGTCGATATCCATCTGCACCAGCTTGGGCAGTCCGCCCTTAAGCGCGTTGAAAACCCGCTCCTCCGGCTGGAAAATCACCAGGGTATGACCATTCTTTTTGCTGTGGTAGCTGAAGCACCACAGGCTTTCCTCCATTGTCGAGGGGGCAGCCACCACCGTCCGGTCAAAGGGCCGGTTGGCGAATTCCTCCGGCCGGTAGAGCTGCATACTCTCGATTTTCTCACCGGACACCGATACAATGCGCTTACGCTTGCGTTTGGCTGTGATCTGATCGATGTCGATGTCGCCGTTGGTGACGCTATACTCGAATTCGACATTCTGGGAGGTGATAAGCCACCAGGCCCCGTAGCCCGCTCCCGCGATGAATATCAGGGAAAAGAGGCCGAGGAACCACAGCAGGAGAATGACCACCACCAGCAGGGCCAGCACGAGCCCGCCGATAATCGCCCATTCCTTGGCGCCCTTCCGTTTTTCCACGATTTGTTCGACAAAGGTATCCATCGGATGCATCCACGCCTTTCGGTTATTTCACGTCTTGTCAATACTTAAGTGATAGTATATCAAAAAGTCCCGGGAAATGCAATGCATGAATACGGGGGCCAAAAAAATTCCGTCCGATGCGAGGGAGAGGCGCGCCTTTTGTTGAAATCGGGCATATTTTATGCTACACTGAGGGACAGACGCAGGCTATCAGAGAAAGGCGTGAAGAAAATGGATTGGCATATCGATACCAAATGTATACAGGAGGGCTGGAAGCCGGGCAACGGTGAGCCGCGGGTGCTGCCGATTTACCAGAGCACCACCTTCAAATATGACGACGCCCAAACCCTGGGCGATCTGTTCGATTTGAAAATCGCCGGAGATTTCTATACCCGCCTGTCCAACCCCACCACCAACGCGGTGGAAAATAAAATTGCAGCCCTCGAGGGCGGCGTGGGCGCCCTGCTGACCTCCGCGGGTCAGGCTGCCTCCCTGTTATCCGTGCTGAACATCGCCCACAGCGGCGATCATATCCTCAGCGGCAGCGCTATTTACGGCGGCACCTTCAACCTGTTCAACAAAACCCTGCGGGAGATGGGCATCGAGGTCACCTTCCTGGAGCCTGGGGCGTCTGACGAGGCCATTGAGGCCGCCTTCCGCCCCAACACCAAGCTGGTCTTTGGGGAAACCCTGTCCAATCCCGCACTCAACGTCCTGGATATCGAGCAGTACGCCCGGCTGGCTCACGCCCACGGCGTGCCACTGATTGTGGACAATACCTTCCCGACCCCCATCAATTGCCGTCCCTTTGAATTCGGGGCGGATATCGTCATCCATTCCACCTCCAAATACCTGGACGGCCACGCCACTGCCCTGGGCGGCGTCATTGTGGACGGCGGCAGCTTTGACTGGACGGCTCATGCGGACAAATATCCCGGACTGACCACACCGGACGATACCTACCACGGCGTGGTCTACACCGAGCAGTTCGGCCCCGCCGCCTACATCACCAAATGCCGCACTCACCTGATGCGGGATCTGGGGACCACCCCCAGCCCGCAGAACGCCTTTCTTCTCAGCCAGGGCATCGATACCCTCCATCTGCGGATGGAGCGCCATTGCTCCAACGCGCTGAAGGTGGCGGAATATCTCCGGCAGGCGGAGCGCGTCTCCTGGGTTTCCTATCCCGGCCTGCCGGGAGACAGACAGTATGCGCTGGCGCAGAAATATATGCCGGGCGGCACCTGCGGCGTCGTCTCCTTCGGCGTCAAGGGCGGCCGGGAAGCGGCTTGCCGCTTCCTCAATGCCTTAAAGCTGGCGGCTATCGCCATTCACGTGGCGGATCTGCGCACCTGTGCTCTCCATCCCGCCAGCACCACCCACCGTCAGCTCAACGACAGGCAGCTGGCAGAGGCTGGGGTCACCCCGGAGCTCATCCGGCTGTCGGTGGGGATCGAGCATCCAGACGATATCCTGGCCGATATCCGGCAGGCCCTGGATGCCCTGGCCTGAAAACTGCCAAAGAGCCGTTGTACAAAATATCAATATATACAGGGAAGGGATTGCCGCAAATGCAAAATTTGCGGCAATCCCTTCCCTGTGTATTTCCAGGCATTTTTCTCAGGCATGCCGGACCGGCACCCTTGTGTGCTTTTGAATCGCGGCTATCCAGCCTTCAACGGCCTCCGGCGAGGGCATGCCCAGCTCGGGCCGGAAAACGGGTGTCCCGAATGAGGTGGCTTTCCCGGCCCCAAAGGGATGGTAGGGCTCCACCTGTATTTCTTCGAGCCCTCTCAGCCCTGCTGCCGTCCGGGCTATGCCGTTGAAATGCGCCTCGCAGTCGTTGATGCCGGGGATGATGGGACAACGCAGGATGATACGGGCTCCCGCATCGTCCAGCTGTCGGAGATTGTGGAGGATGCGGCGGTTATCCGCCCCTGTATACTGCCGATGAATCACCGGATCCGTCAGCTTGTAGTCGTAAAGAAACAAATCCGTATGGCCCGCAGCAGACAGAAGAACCTCTTCATCAACATGGCCGCAGGTTTCTACACAGGTATGATAGCCCTCCGTCTTGGCCTCCTGTAAAAGGGAAAGGGCAAAGGCGGGCTGAAACAGGGGTTCCCCTCCGGAGAGGGTGATGCCGCCCCCAGAACGCGCGTAGAAACGGCTGTCCTGCCGGCAGATGCCCATCACCTCCTCCACCGACGTCTCATGACCCGCCAGGGACAAAGCGGGGCAAGCGGGAGACAGACAGGCTCCGCAGCCGGTGCAGGCGGCCCGGTCAAGACAATGCCCCCCCGCCGCCAGTTGATGGCAGCCGTAGGGACAGCGGGGAACGCACCGCCCGCATTGCAGGCAGCGCGCCTCCTCCCAGGACAGCTCCGGTCCCGGCTTCTTGGATTCCGGGTTATGGCACCATGCGCAACGCAAGGGGCAGCCCTTGAAAAAAATGACGGTGCGCAGCCCCGGCCCGTCGTCGGTGCAGCCTCTCTGGATATCGAACAGGATTCCCATGGCCGTCAATAGGCGGTGCGGCGGATAACCGCATCCTGCTGCCAGTCCGGCAGGCTGATGAAGTATTCGCTGAAGCCATATAGCCGGACCGTCAGATTTTTATGCTTTTCCGGATGGAGCCGCGCCTCCTCCAGTGTCCGGCGATCCGTCACGGTGATCCCCGCGTGCAACCCACCCA
>CAKTXU010000285.1 GCA_934630995.1 uncultured Eubacteriales bacterium | reverse complement strand
CCTCATAGGTATACTCCTTTTTCGGCAGATCCACAATCGGAACATAGCAGTCGTAAATGTGCAGCTCCTCCAGCCCAAGCCGGCGGCGGCGAAGATCCAGATACCGGTAATAGACTGGCAGAGACTCCCGTACCGTATCGATAAGGCCGGTGTAAATGCTGCGCGGCAGAGCGTCGGAGAAGAGGGCTGCGTCCAGGCTGTCTGCGTATCGACGGACGCGGGCTCCGAACACATCGGCCCGGACCTGCCCTGCATACAGCGCCGCAATGGTATTTCCCATCCCCCTGAAGGCGCCGTGCAGGGTGGCGAAGGCGTCGGCGCGGACCCGGCGATCCCGGCTTTCCCGGAACTTGCCGTACAGCCCGTCCGTCAGCTCTACTGTGTTGCCGTCCTCGTCACGGATTTCTCCGCGCTTGAGGTCGACGCTGTCCAGCATGGAAAAGGCGGCGTCCATCGACTCCAGAGCCGGGCCGGCCATGGCCAGCAGCTGCTCCTCCCGGGACGATAGAACGTGCTCTCGTGAGCGGATGACCGTGTCGATCATATGGCGATAATCGGCCATTCCCGGCGCGGCCTCTATCCGGGCGCGGAGGGTCGCCGGCTCCATGGCCGTCATTTCAGGAAGCAGAAAGGCCGTGCTCTCCTGGATACGGAAAAGCAGGCTCAGCGCTCTGTCGTGCATCGATTGGGATTCGGCAGCGGCGTTATCGAGATCCAGCAGCATCTTGGCGTACATATAGGTTTTTTCCAGTTCCCGGCTCATCGCCGTATACCGGCGCAGGCAATCCTCCAGCACCCCGGGCTCCGCGAGCTTTCCTTCACAGGCGCTCACTTCCTCGGCCAGCGTTTGCACGGTGTCCAGCGATTTTTCCCACTCTCGGGCATCGGCGAAAATATCCCCCAGGTTCCACTTATAGGCCGCCGGAATCGCGGCCCTGTCCTTCGTATCCATCAACAGCTCCCCTTTCAATGATGATGCCTTTATCCTTCAGGTTATCGAGACAGCTCTGCAGATAGGCCCCGTCGTGCTCCGTATAGACAGGACGCCGGCGCAGTCTCTCCTCCACGAGGGCGGCGTCCGCGTCGAAGGCCGGGCAATGACGTCCCCGATAGCCGGCGTTTTTCCAACGATCCTCACAATGATAGCCCCGCCCGGCCATCTCCTCCATCACCAGGAAATGATAAGCGGCCAGCCATTCCCGCGGATGGAGAAAAACGTAATCCACCACCGCATGCTTCTTTCCCCAAGCCAGTCCCCGCAGAGCGCAGCATTCCCTATGCTGGCCCAAAAGCTGGGCACGGGGCAGAAAGGGCAAAAGCGCTTCGTGCCAAAGACGCATCCTCCGCGCCCCTTTCAGATGGTTTCCAGCCGGTGAAGCAGCTTTTGATAAACCGGCTGCATATGCTTCTCACCTGCCTTTTCGGTCAGCTCCCGGAGGGGGAACCAGCCCACATCCTTGGTTTCCCGTATATTGACCGTCAGCGGCAGACCGGCATCCGCCGTCAGAAGAAAGCCGATTGATAAATGCAGATGGGCGGACACGTACCGCCCGTTCTTGGTATGCCCCTGTACCGCCAGGATATCCAGTTCGGCAATATCCTCCGACAGGGGACGGACGCCGGTGAGCCCGGTTTCCTCCCGGGCTTCCCGGAGGGCAGTGCCCAGAAGGTCCTCCTCCCCGTCGGCATGGCCGCCCGTCCATGTCCACGCATCGTATAGTGTATGATAAATCAGCAGCACTTTCTGCCGGTTTCGGTCGACAATGAGACCGGAGCCGGTAAAGTGGGCCAGGGGATTCTCCCGCGTCAGGATGGTATCCGGACAGGCATCCAGCAGAAACAGCATCCGCTCTTTGTCGGCGGCCTCCTGTTCATTTAGTGGACGGTAGGCCGCCAGTTTTTCCCGCAGCATCGGCACGTTTCCCCCCTCACACCACAAAGCCGCCGTTGACGCCGAGAACTTGGCCAGTGATAAAATCGGCCTCCTCCGACGCCAAAAAGGCCACGGCCCGCGCCACGTCCTGTGGGGTTCCCAATCGACCAAGGGGCGTTTCCTCCCGCAATTGGCGGCGATCGTCTTCGGTAAACCCGGCAAGCATGTCGGTATCGATAACACCGGGCGCCACGCAGTTAACCTGGATATGGGAAGGTCCCACTTCCTTGGCCAATGCCTTGGTCATGCCAATAAGGGCAGCTTTAGCCGTGGAATAATGCACCTCGCAGGAGGCCCCCACCTGCCCCCACATGGAGGAAATTAGGAGAATTTTCCCCTGCTTTTCCCGGATCATGCCGGGTAAGACCCCTTGAATACAGTGAAATGCCCCATTCACATGCACCGCCATCATCCGCTCCCACTCCTCCGCTGACAGCTCGGTAAAAAGCCGCTGCGAGGCGACGCCCGCGTTGCTGACGAGAAGGCCAACAGGGCCGAACGCCTTCTCGGCCTGCGTCAGCATAGTCGCCACCTGTGTTTTATCCGCCACGTCGGCGCGGCAGGCCAGCACCTCCGCTCCCGCGGCGCGGAGCCGATCGGCCAGCTCCTCCGCCCGGGAGTCCGCACGGTAATAATTGAGAATGAGACGATAGCCCTTTTCCGCAAGGAGCTCAGCCGTCGCCCGGCCGATGCCGCGGGAGGCTCCGGTTATCAGCGCCGTTTTTCTCATATTCCATCCACCTACAGTTCGAGAACGATGCGTTTTCCGCCCGGCTGATAGGCCCGGTAGACGACGCCCGCCATTTCAAACATCCTTTTGGAGGCATTGACGGGATCGGTGCCGGCATACTTATCCGACTGATAGACCACCTCTTTGATCCCGGCCTGGATAATGGCCTTTGCGCATTCATTGCAGGGGAACAGCGTACTATAAAGGCAGGCGCCTTTCAGAGTGGGGCCTGCGTGATTGAGAATGGCGTTCAGCTCAGCGTGACAGACATAGAGGTATTTGGTATCGATGGGGCGGCCTTCCCGTTCCCACGGCATCACATCGTCGCTACAGCCGATGGGCATCCCGTTATAGCCCATAGATAAAATTTTATTGTCTTTCCCCACGATGCAGGCCCCTACTTGGGTGCCGGGATCCTTGCTTCGCTGGGCCGCCAGCTGCGCAATACCCATGAAATATTCGTCCCAGGAAAGATAGTCATTCCTCTTCATGCGGTTATCTCCTCCTCGCGTTGTTCTAAAAGCACCGGCAGCAGCCGGGAATAGGTCCGAAAGGCGCTGGGCAGCGCGTAGCTTTGCGCCAGCTCCGCCGCCGTCGCCCAGCAATAGCCGTCCGGCAGGGGAAACGGGGATACGCGCATCGCCACCCCCTTCATGCGCCATTCCACATGGGTGAAAATATGTTTACCGTCCGGCAGTTCCCACGCGGCCTGCGGCGTCTCTCCGAAGCGTTCCTCCACCGCCCGGGCGGCATCCTCCCGAGCTAGGGCGCCCTCCTCGTTGGGCAGCTCCCACAATCCGGCCAGCAGACCGGAGGGTTCCCGCTTATGCAGCAGCACACGCCTGTCTCCCGCGCTTGACAGCAGGATAATAACCGTTTTTTCCTGAATAGTTCTGGCCTTTTTAGGAGAACGCACCGGCAACTGCTGCTCACAGCCTAAACGATGGGCGGCGCATACTTCAGATAGGGGGCAGTCCTCACAGCGCGGCATGGTGTTGGGC
>CAKTXU010000284.1 GCA_934630995.1 uncultured Eubacteriales bacterium | reverse complement strand
CCAATAAGCTGTTTGACCACGGCTTTTTCATCGACAATCTGTTTATTCTGGCGCTGGTTTACGCCTCCACCGCTCTGCCCTTCACCATTTATCTGCTGTCCGGATACTTTCAGACGCTGCCCAAGGATTACGAGGAAGCGGCATATGTGGACGGCAGCGGGTATTTCCGCACCATGACCCGTATCATCATGCCCATGGCCAAGCCCAGCATCATCACGGTGATACTTTTCAATTTTCTCTCCTTCTGGAACGAATACATCATCGCCATGACCCTGCTGACGGGGGATCAGAAAACCCTGCCTGTCGGCTTGATGAACCTGATGAAGGCCCAGAACGCGGCCGCACAGTACGGCCAGATGTATGCCGGCCTGGTCATCGTGATGCTGCCCACCCTGATTCTCTATATCATGGTGCAGAAGAAGCTGACCCAGGGCATGACCGTCGGCGGACTGAAAGGATAAGGAGGATTCGGTATGAAGGTAGTCAAAACCCTGCTTTACCTGGCGGTTTTCATTGGTTCGGTGGCGCTGGTCATTATCGGCCAGATGAACCGGGGTATGATTTGGCTGGGCGTTATGTTCCTTGGACTGGCGGGCCTGTTGGTCCTGCTCTATCTCTATAACCGGAGGTATACCCGGGCCGATCGGCTGGCCAAGCAAGCCGTCAAGATAAAGAAAAAATAAAGCGAAGCTCTTCCTCTCGGGCTCATGCCGTCCGGCATGGGTCTGCTAGAGGACTGCCCAAAAACAGAAATGTGGGACGCGGATCCCTCCGAACAGAAAGACAAGAGGTCATGTTTATGAATGACAGCAAACGAAAAGGGCGGGTGACTATCCCCACCGATGTGGATGTGGTGCCGCAGACACTTGAGGTGATGGAGCGCTGGGGTGCGGATGCCATCCGCGACTGCGACGGCACCGATTTTCCCGCCGCTCTCAAAGAGGTGGATGCCAAGGTCTATTCGACGTATTATACCACCCGGAAGGACAACGGCTGGGCCAAGAATAATCCCGACGAAATTCAGCAGATGTATATCATGACCGGCTTTCACACGGCCGGAGAGAGCCCCTTGTCCATTCATCTGATGAGCGGGCTGTATCCGGATATGCTGGCGGTGAACTGCCGGGACGACATCGCCCGCTGGTGGGAGGTTGTCGACCGCACCATAGGCGGGGTGGTTTCCCCGGAAAAATGGCGATACGATGAGGCGGCGGGAGATGTGGTGATCCCGGAGCCCGTTCCTTATCACGAGTATACGGTCAGCTTTCTCGCCTATATCCTGTGGGATCCGGTGCATATGTACAATTATGTCACCAACGGCTGGACGGACGTGGAGCATCAGCTGACCTTCGATGTCCGTCAGCCCAAAACCCACGCCTTCACCATGAAGCGGCTGCGGAAATTTCTGGAGGATCATCCATATGTGGATGTCGTCCGATATACCACCTTCTTTCACCAATTCACCTTGATTTTCGACGAGCTGGCACGGGAGAAGTATGTGGACTGGTACGGGTACTCCGCCAGCGTCAGTCCGTATATCCTGGAGCAGTTCGAAAAGGAGGTCGGTTATCCATTCCGGCCGGAATATATCATCGATCAGGGTTACATGAACAACACCTACCGCATCCCCTCCAGGGAATTTCGGGATTTCCAGGCCTTTCAACGGCGGGAGGTTGCGAAGCTGGCCAGGGAGTTGGTGGACATCACCCATGAATACGGCAAAGAAGCCATGATGTTTCTGGGAGATCATTGGATAGGCACCGAACCCTTTATGGAGGAATTTCCCTCCATCGGCCTGGATGCCGTCGTGGGCAGCGTGGGCAACGGCGCCACCCTTCGCCTCATCAGCGATATCCCCGGTGTAAAATACACCGAGGGGCGATTCCTGCCGTATTTCTTTCCGGATACCTTCCATGAGGGCGGAGATCCGGTGAAGGAGGCCAAGGTCAATTGGGTGACGGCCCGCCGGGCCATCCTGCGCAAGCCCATCGATCGGATCGGATACGGAGGGTATCTGAAGCTGGCGTTGGAGTTCCCGGAATTCATGGACTATGTGGAGAGCGTCTGCGACGAATTCCGCACCCTCTATGACAACATCAAGGGCACCACCCCCTTCTGCTTTAAACGGGTGGCTGTGCTCAACTGTTGGGGGAAGATGCGGGCCTGGGGCAACCATATGGTGCATCACGCCTTGTATTACAAGCAGAATTATTCCTACGCCGGGGTCATCGAGGCTCTCAGCGGCGCTCCCTTTGACGTGCGGTTCCTGTCCTTTGACGACATCCGCGCCAATCCTCAGCTGCTTCGGGAATTCGATGTCATTCTCAATGTAGGAGATGCGGATACCGCCTATACAGGCGGGGAGAATTGGGCGGACGAGAGGATACTCACCGCCGTGCGGCGCTTCATATATGAGGGAGGCGGCTTCATCGGCGTCGGAGAACCCGCGGCCCACCAGCGCCAGGGACGGTTCTTCCAGCTGGCCGATGTCCTGGGCGTAGAGGAGGAGCGGGGCTTCACCCTCAATGTGGACAAATACAACTGGGAGGAACATCCCCACTTCATCACGGAGGATGTGAAGGGCGCGGTCGATTTCGGCGAGGGGAAGAAAAATATCTACGCCCTGCCGGGAACCTGTATTCTACGGCAGATCGATAAGGAGGTGCAGTTGGCGGTCAACGAATGCGGCCGGGGTCGAGGGGTCTATATCAGCGGTCTGCCCTACAGCTTCGAGAATTCCCGCCTGCTCTACCGGGCGATCCTCTGGGCTTCCCACGGAGAGGCCGCCCTGCGCACCTGGTTCAGTGAGAACTACAATGTGGAGGTTCACGCTTACGTCAAAAACGGAAAATACTGCGTGGTCAACAACACCTATGAACCGCAGAGCACCATGGTTTACCGGGGAGACGGCAGCTCGTTTCCTTTGGAACTGGATGCCAACGAAATCCGCTGGTATGAGATTTAACGGAAAACAGTACAGGAAATGGCCATGCGGAATTCCGCATGGCCATTTCCTGTACTCCTCCAGCTTATCCCACGAGGGAGGCGAAAAGCTCCGCTAAAAAACCGGGAGTCCCCGGGCATTCCCGCGTGATGGCCGCCCGCACCTCGTCGGGACTGACGCCGCGGAAATGGGAATCCGTGAGCAATCGGACGGCGCCGGCGGCTTTTTCCCCGATGGCTACCCGGCCGTTTGCGTAGCCGCCCAGGGCCACCTGCCCGGCAACGGCCACCCCGCCCAAAGCGTAGAGTCCCACGGCTACGCCGCCAATGGCCAACAGACCGACGGCGATCGCGCCGACAGCAATGCCGCCGACGGCAATGGCGCCCGCCGCCAGCAGGCCGGCGGTGAGGCAGCCCAGAGCCAGCAGCCCTAAGGAGAGTACGCCAAAGGACAGCACCCCCATTGACAGCAATCCCACCGACACGACGCCCTTGGCGAGATTCCCGACAGCGACAATTCCTTTGGCCCGATAGGCTCCACAGCCGATATTCACATGGACAAGGGGGAATCCGCCGACACTCCGGCGGCTCTTGTACTCATAGTGAAACCGCGGCAGACGCAGGACGGCGGTTTCATCGGCGTGGGCTGCGAATCGTCCGTTCTCCGCCAATTCATCCAGGCTGATGTCATATAACCGGCTGATAGGTACCAGCTTATCAAAGTCGGGCG
>CAKTXU010000283.1 GCA_934630995.1 uncultured Eubacteriales bacterium | reverse complement strand
ATGCAAGGTCGGCGTGGTCGTCGAAGTCAACGCGGAAACCGACTTCGCCGCCAAGAGCGACAAGTTCCAGGAGTTCATCAAGGGCGTCGCCGAGGTCATCATGAAGAAAAACCCCGCCGACGTGGCGGCTTTGATGGAGATGGAGTATGAGGACGGGCGCACCGTCACCCAGGCGCTGCAGGATCGTGTCCTGGTCATCGGGGAAAACATCAGCGTCCGCCGCTTCATCCGGTATGAGGGCGATTGCGTGGCCTATGTCCACGGCGGCGGCCGCATCGGCGTGCTCGTCCGCTTCGAGGCCGACGGCGCCGCCTCCGGTTCCGATATTCTCAAGGAATGCGGCAAGGACGTCGCGATGCAGATTGCGGCTCTGAACGCCCAGTATCTCGATAAATCCACGGTGCCCGCCGAGGCCATCGAGAAGGAAAAGGAAATCCTGGTCGCTCAGATCAAGAACGATCCCAAGAACGCCAACAAGCCCGAGCAGATCGTACAGAAGATGGTGGAGGGCCGCATCGGCAAGTTCTATGAGAACAACTGCCTGATGCAGCAGGCTTTCGTCAAGAACGGGGATATCACCGTCGAACAGTATGTAGCCGAGGAGGCTAAAAAGACCGGCGGCGCGATGAAGGTCGTGGATTTCACCCGGTTTGAGAAGGGTGAGGGCCTGCAGAAGCGGGAGGACAACTTCGCTGACGAAGTAGCCAGCATGATGAAATAAGACCGGGATACCCCGGACAAAGCGGAGCCGATTCAAAAAGAATCGGCTCCGCTGTTTTTGTATCCAAGAGGCATCGGAGGAGAGAACGGGGGGAGGCGTGGAAAGAGCGGATCCACGCAAATACGCAAAGCAAACACGCAAAAAACACGCAAATAAGCAGGCGGCAGGCCGTTCCCTTCGGGAAGCGCCCGCCGCCTGCAGTGTCAAAATTGGAAACTACGGATTATCACTTGCCGGAGGCCCGCCGTTTACGCACGGTGACCAGCACCGCGGCCAGCGACAGCAGTCCCAACGCGGCGGCGGCGCTTTCCGCGGGTACCCCGGTAGAGGGATTGGCAGTTTTGACGGTCACGGTATAAACGGTGAAATGGATTCCATCCTCCGCCACCACCTTGACGGTCACCGCACCCGTATAATCCTTGGCGCCGCTGGCGTCGTGGGTCGCCTTATAGGAAACGGTCACCCCTTCGGCGGTCAGGGCTTTGACATCGGTGCCCGCGGGCACCGTGACGGTTACCGTCTTGTTGGCCTCGTCGATGACGCCTGCCACGCCCGCCAGCTTGAAGCCGGTCAGCGCGCAGGCGGTGCTGGGCATGACGCGCACCTGCACCAGATAAGTGTACAGGCTCGTATCGACATCCAAATCGGCAAAGGCTGGCTGCTCCACCTTATAGCGGGATTGGATTTCCAGCATATAGCTGCCCGCGTTTCGGGGAACAGCGATCAGCAGCGCCCCGTCCTCACCGGCGGTCACAGGGATTTCCTTGCCGTCCAGCTTGGCGGTAAGGGTCACCTTGTCCGCGTCGGCCGGGAAAAGCTCCAGGGTGACGTTCCCCTCGCCGGAGGCCGCCTTCAGCATATACAGGGAGGTGTCGGCCGCCATGACACCCACCGACTGGTTCGCCAGCTCCCCGATGGTCATAGCGGGGTCCACATCCAGCGGCAGGTCCGCCATGCCGGCGTCCTCGGGCAGGAGCGCCAACAGTTCCCCGATGGTCAGGTCCATCAAATCCTTGTACATTTCACCCAACAGGGTTTCATCGTTCCACTTCATCTGCAGCGCGGCGCTCATGATCCCCACCAGGGCCGACGGAATGGAATCAAAGGCAGGCAGCTCCAGCGCCTCCGCAGCCTCATTGAGGAGGGCCAGCAGGGGGGCGCTGACCGGATCGCCGGCCTTGTAATCGATGCCCTGCGCCTTTTTCAGCAAATCGGCAAAGAAGGCGTTGAAATCGGCGTAGCTGTCCGCCACGTCTATCTCAGCCATCTGGGCCGATTCGATGAGAGATGCCAGGAACTGTTCATTCATTTCTTCATCGCCGGTGTCCATCAGCCCGTTGAAATCCTTGACCAGCAGGTCGTTGAGCACCAGGCTGTCCGGCATGCCGGGCGCGTCCGGTATATCCAGCAAATCCAGCAGGTCGAAATCGAACAGGTCGGCGACCGTCATGCACATGACGGTGAGCAGCTTCGCCGCCGAGGCGGTGTCTATCGTCTCTGTACCGGCCAGATCCTGCAGATGAATCAACTGGCCGTTCTCGGCCTCCAGGGCTTCTAGCTTGGAGGGGTAAATCAGCGCCAGCCCCATCTGCACCTCAATGAGGGCCGGGGACTCCTCGGCCTCCGGCTCCGCCGCGAATACCTCGTCGCCCTTGGTCTGTACGGCTTCCAGCGCGGTCCGCAGGGCGCGCATATCGTCCCACAGCTCCGCCTTTGCCGGCATACGCCCCATTATCAGGGTGAAATACACCGGATCATCCCAGCCGTATTCGTCCCAGACGGTATTATCCAGCCGGCTTGTCATATCGTCGATCTGGGTTTTGAACAGATTGTCCGGCAAAGCGCTGAGGGACAGACCGCTCAGATCCACATAACCCAGTCCCGGCATCCCGTCGAACAGACCGGCCGGTATCGCTTGAATGTCCGGATTGCCGCTGAGATCCAACCACATCAGATTTTCGGCGTATTCCAACCCGTACAGGCTTACGACGCCCGCGCCCGCCAAATCCAGATACGAAACGTCCTTCATGGCTTCCGCGGTAATCGCGCCGCCTTCCTCCAAGGCTGCCGCCTCCCGAACGGCCGCCGCCACCGCCGGGTCCAGCTGTGCGGCGTCAAATCCCCCGGCCGCGGCCCCAAAGCCTGTGGAAAACAGGCCGGTCAGCATGGTCAGGGAAGCCGCAATAGCCAACAAACGCCGGGATCCCTTAAACTTCCTCATCATAACACCCCTTCACTTCTCATATTGTATAATACTACTTATATATTACCACAATTTTTTATAATATCAATTTATTTCCAAAACTTAAGAATTCATCGGCCGGCTGGAGATAGTCATAGGGTATATGCAAATGCGGCACGTCCCCGGCGTGGGGATCGGGTGGCAACTCGCAAGCGCCGCCCATAAAACACCCCTTTGCCGGCGATACTCATACCCCGCACCGAAAGGTTGGTTTTTGAAGTCACAGGGATATCGATACGGGTTGCCATGGACGATAGACACGGGATAACGCCGCCATACTATCCCCGGCAGGGAAAAATTCACATAGAATTTACCGTTATGGCTTTACAGGGCAGGGGGAATATAGTAAAATATGAAAGCGAACGACGCCCCTCTCTACTTTGCTTGAGGGGATGCATACAGAAATCCAATGAAACGGACGTGACAAATCTATGCAGCCCAAATACAAGCGCGTGCTGCTCAAGCTCAGCGGCGAGGCCATGGCCGGAGACGCCAAATCAGGCCTGGATTTCGACACGGTGCTCAGAATCTGCGCCTCCATCAAGGAATGCGCGGATATGGGGGTGCAAATCGGTGTCGTCGTGGGCGGCGGGAACTTCTGGCGGGGGCGCTCCAGCGGCAGGATGGATCGCACCCGGGCGGATCACATGGGGATGCTGGCCACCACCATCAACGCCCTGGCCCTGGCCGACGCGCTGGAACAGCTGGATTG
>CAKTXU010000282.1 GCA_934630995.1 uncultured Eubacteriales bacterium | reverse complement strand
GTAGTCACCCTCAGTGATTCCACCGGCTGGATATATGATGCCGAGGGCATCGATCTCGATGCGGTGAAGGAGATCAAGGAGGTCAAGCGCGCCCGTTTGAGCGAGTATGTCTCCTATCGTCCCAACGCGGAGTATCACGAGGGCAAGGGCGTCTGGTCGGTCAAATGCGACGTGGCCCTGCCCTGCGCCACTCAGAACGAGCTGACGCTGGAGGACGCCAAAATGCTGGTGGAAAACGGCTGTATCGCCGTGGCCGAAGGGGCCAATATGCCCACCACCCTGGAAGCTACCGAGTATCTGCAGAAGAGCGGCGTGATGTTCGCGCCCGGCAAGGCCTCCAACGCCGGCGGCGTAGCCACCTCCGCTTTGGAGATGAGCCAGAACAGCGAGAGGCTGAGCTGGTCCTTCGAGGAGGTTGACGCCAAGCTGAAGGGCATCATGGAGAACATCTTCGAAAAGGCCGACGAGGCCGCCCGGAAATACGGGATGGCGGGCAACTATGTGGCTGGTGCCAATATCGCCGGCTTTGAAAAGGTTGTAGACGCCATGCGTGCCCAGGGCTGCTGAGCCGGTCAAGAGATAGGAATAGAAGCGCCGCTCCGTGCCGAATAGCCGCACGGAGCGGCGCCTTTTCTTGTCAGGATGCCCCCGGTGTGCTACAATGACCAAAAAGGAAATGGGAAGGGAGACATGACCGATGCTGGAATACAAATTTGATACGCAGCTCCTGATCGAGGGACAAGGACTTTCAGAGGAGGAAATAAACGCCTATATCACCCGGAATATCGAAGGCGATTGTCTGCTGGCCATTGGCGATGAGGAGCTTATTAAAATTCATTTTCATACCAATACGCCGTGGAAGGTTCTGGAATATGGCGCCTCATTGGGTGATATCCACGACATCGTCGTAGAAAACATGGAGCGGCAGGCGGGCGGTCAGCGCGGCTGACTGTTCCAGATTGACGAGGGGGGAAACCGTGATGAAGAAAGTCAGAATTACGGTGCTCAAAACCACGCTGGATAAGGAGTTGGCGGAGGAATACGGGGTGGATGGGCTGACCGCCTGCCCGATGCTGCGGGAGGGACAGGTCTTTCTGGCGGATTATGCCAAGCCGCAGGGCTTCTGTGACGAAGCCTGGAAGGCTATATACCAGTATGTTTTTGCACTAGCTCATGGCGCCGGAAAAACGCTGTTTTACCACGGCGACTGGATCAGAAAGCCGGGGACGGCCATCTGCAGCTGCAACGACGGCTTGCGGCCGGTGATATTCAAGCTGGAGGTTACAGACGAGGAATCGGTCGTCAGCTATACGCCGGTTCGTTGAATAACCGGCGCGGTGTGTAAACTGGGCCCCAAGAAAGAACCCGCAGCGCGAATTTTCGCTCTGCGGGTTCTTTCTTCCATTTTACAAATCCAGGTCGTAATCCGACGGATTCTTTTTCTGAGGTTTCTGCTCCTTGTTTTCGCCGGGCTGCTGAAAGGTTCCCAAGGACACATCCTTTCCCGTGTCGCCGCCTCGATAGCCGGGGCGCTTGGAGTCGGAGCTGTAGATATCCCGATCCTCCTCGGGTGCGGTCCGGCGGGAAGCCGGCGGAATGGGAGGCGCGGGAGGCGTTGCGGGCGTGAGGGGCACCAGCGGCACGACGGCGTCGGTTTCCACAGTGGGCTCGGAGGGCTCAGGGCCGGTCTGACCGACAGCCTGGGGAATGGAGGTGTCAAATATGGTCCCGGCCAGAGAACCGCTGTCGGGCGAATTGATGTCGTCAGCGAGAGTCGTCAGGCCGCCGTCAGGGGGAAAATCGTCGTCATCCTCGTCCTTGGGTTTGCGCAGAACGAAGAAGTAAAGCAGCACGCCTGCGCCGGCCAGAAGCAAGACTCCCACAACTATCAGCACGATCAGCAGAACGGGGACGTCTCCGCGAGGATTGGCGCTGGTGGCCTCAACGAAACCCAAAAGGACGTATTCTCCCATTTTCGGCGCGGTAAAACGGATGAATCCATCTTCCAGCGTGGCGTCGATTAGCCGGACCAGACCGGTATCCGTCACCTCGGCGGCCGCGAACAGCTTGATATCCTTCATGGACTTGGGAACGGGAAGCTGAACGGTATAGGTGATGGAATCGACGGCAGTGGTGGGCATAAAGCTCTCCGCGCCGTTGTGATCGATGATTTGCAGGGTTAAATCCGCCGTCAGCGTCAGCACCTTGGAAGTATCATAGACGCTGTACTTGGATACCCCGTGGGTAATATTACCGATTTGCGCGGGCGTGACCGTTCTGGAGGAGGCACGCATGGCCATCATCACCGTGGATGGGGTGTCGCCGCCCGCCAGCGCCTGATAGACGGTCTGACTCATCAGCAGGCGGGCGCGGCTCTCAAAATCGGTTTTGCTCAGGCCGAAGGCGTTCAGCAGAGCCTGCTCAAAGCTGACGTTGACCGCCACCTGATCGCCCACAATGCCGGTGGTTCCGGCGCCGTTGACCAGGGGAGAGGGTGCCTTGGTTGTTTCCGTGTTCGGGGGCGCGGTGGAGGTAGTGCCGCCGCCGTTGGTGGTGGTCGAGGTGGTGCCGCTGCCTGTGGTAGTGCCGGTCGGAGGGGGAGCGGTGGTGCCTGTGGGCGGAATGACGATACCGCCGCCGATGCCCTTGACCACGGCGCTGTAGGTTACACCACCCTTTTTTCCATCTTTGGTTTCATCTGTTTGTTCGTTGCCGACACATAAAACCGATTTCTCCGGATCGGGGGGGAGGGGGGCATTGAACTTTATTCGACCGTTTATATCTGTCTCGACTGGCGCATAGGATTGGTTATTTATTTTCAGGATGACTTCGTAGCCTTCCACCGGGCGGCCGAACTCATCGGTGACAGTGGCGACAATGGCGCCACCCTCCACCTTGACCTCCATGTCCACCCTCACATTGCCGTGCACATACAGGGGTTCGCTGGCGGGAATGGTGACGGTCTTGCCCGCCGGGGTGGTGATCATAAAGGAGAATGCGGTTTCGCCCGGCTTGACGGCGGCTTTCAGGCCGGGGATGAGGGTCACGGCCTTATCGCCTTGAAAGGCGTCGTAGGACCTGCCGCCCAGCAGAATGCCGGTGAGTACGGTGCCCGCTGGAGCGTCGGCATGGTTCCAGGTGATGGTCAGATTGCCCGAATCGGGATCATAGACCCGGGCGGAAACGGTTTCCGCAAAGGTAAAGCCCAACAGATCGGTTTCACTGATAATGAAGGTCACCGGGACGGTGGCGGTATTGCCGTCTCCCTGCGCCTTGAAAAAGAGCTGCAGGTCGTGACTGCCGGCGATCGGGTCGGTCAGGGGAATCTCGGCCCTGCCGTCCGCGGGCGGCTCAAAGCCGTAGGACTTCCCCCCCACCTCGGCCCCCACCGCCACAAAGCCCGCGGCGTCGGCAGGGTTCCAGGTCAGGGTCAGTTTGCCTGTCTCGGCGCTGTAGGCGGTATCCACCCGCAGGCCGGACAAATCCCCCGCGGCTGTGGCCGGAAGGATGCACAGCACCATCATCAGGCAAAGCCAGACGGTAAGCAGTCTCTTTTTCATGAAATGAACCATTCCTTTCGCAAACTCCTGTTTTGCCGGTACAATACCAGGACCATGTATAAAGGCGGATGTATCCGCCCGGGGCTTCGTGCAAGGGGAAAGGTAGACGCTTCTAAAA
>CAKTXU010000281.1 GCA_934630995.1 uncultured Eubacteriales bacterium | reverse complement strand
GGTCAGGCCGAAGAGTATGGTCTTGGCCTCTCCGCTTTCCCGGCATTTGACAGCCTCATCGATGGCGGCGCGGATGGCGTGGGAGGATTCGGGGGCGGGGAGGATGGTTTCATGTTTGGCAAAAAGGGCGGCAGCCTCGAACACCTTGGTCTGCTCCACGGCCACGGCCTGCATATAGCCGTCATGATACAGCTTGGAAAGAATGGGGCTCATCCCGTGATACCGCAGGCCGCCTGCATGGTTGGGGGAGGGGATGAACTCGCTGCCCAAAGTGTACATCCGGGCCAGCGGCGTGACGTGGCCGGTATCGCAGAAATCATAGGCATACCGGCCTCGGGTCAGAGAGGGGCAGGAAGCGGGTTCCACCGCGATAAAGGTGGTGCCGGGCCGAGTGCCGTCCAGCTTATCCTTCATGAAAGCGCCCATGAGGCCGCCCAGATTGGAGCCGCCGCCGGCGCAGCCGATGACGATGTCCGGATACTCGCCGATTTTCTCCATCGCGATTTTGGATTCCAGGCCGATAATGGACTGATGCAGCAGCACCTGGTTGAGCACGGAGCCCAGCACATACCGGCAGTCGGGGGTGTGAAGCGCCGTCTCGATGGCTTCGGAAATGGCGCAGCCCAGGGAACCACCGGTGCCGGGATGGGCGGCGAGAATGGCGCGGCCCACCTCGGTGGTATCGGAGGGGCTGGGGATGATGTTAGCGCCAAAGGTCTGAATCACCGCCTTGCGGAAAGGCTTCTGTTCATAGCTGACCTTGACCATGTAGACGGTCAGATCCAGGCCGTAATGGGCACAGGCCATAGCCAGGGCAGTCCCCCACTGTCCCGCGCCGGTTTCAGTGGTCAGGGATTTCAGTCCCTGCTTCTTCGCGTAATACACCTGAGCCGCGGCGGAATTGAGCTTGTGGGAGCCGGAGGTGTTATTGCCCTCAAACTTATAATAAATTTTTGCGGGCGTGTCCAGGGCCTTCTCCAGATTGTAGGCGCGGATGAGAGGGGAGGGGCGGAATATCCTATAGAAATTCTGTACCTCCTCCGGGATATCGATGTAGCGGTCGCTGCTATTCATTTCCTGGGCGCAGAGCTCCTCGCAAAAGATGGGGAGCATGTCGGCGGGCCCCACCGGCTGATGGGTGGCGGGGTGCAGATAAGGATCGGGCTGTTCCTTCATATCGGCCCGCAGATTGTACCACTGCTTGGGCATCTCCTCTTCGGTCAGATATACACGATAGGGTGCCTTGCTCATCAAATTCATCCTTTCTTTTGACAACGGCGTTAATTGCCGCATTCGATGCTGATTTCGTTGAAGGTGGCCAGCAGTTCGTCAATGGAAGCGCCGGCTTTTTCCTCCCCCCGCCGGTCGACGACGATTTGTCCCTGATGCATCATCACCAGGCGGCTGCCGTATTCCAGGGCGAAACGGAGGTTATGAGTGACCATCAGGGTAGTGACACCTTTATCCTGGACTAGACGGTCGGTCAGCTCCATGATGGTACGGGAGGAATTGGGATCCAGGGCGGCGGTATGCTCGTCGAGTATGAGGAGATCGATGTCGGTCATGGTGGCGAGAATCAGAGCCAGCGCTTGACGCTGCCCGCCCGACAGAGAGCCCACCTGGACCTGCAGCCGGTTTTCCAGGCCCATGCCGGAGGTTTCCAGCAGGGAACGGTAGACGTCCATCCGCTTTTTGTTGACGCCACGGCCCAGGCCGTAGGCGTTTTTTTTGCCGTCAGCCAGGGCCATATTTTCCAGAATGGTCAAATTGGGGCAGGAGCCCGCGGCGGGATCCTGGAAAACGCGGCCGATGAAGGCCGCCCGCTTGTGTTCCTTCATTCTGGTGATATCCCGGTCCTGGAAGTAGAGATGACCACCCTCCACCGGCAGGGTGCCGCAGAGGATATTGAGCAGCGTGCTTTTACCCGAGCCGTTGGAGCCGATGATGGAGAGAAACTCCCCTTTTTTCACCTCAAAATTGAAGTGGTCGAACAAGGTGGTTTCGTCCGGGGTACCGATATGGAAACGCTTGACGATGTTGTCGAACTTAATCATGGGACGCCGCCCTCCCTTTATCCAGCATGTTGCTGACCACCAGTACCAGGACGAACAATGCGGACATAATCAGCTTAAGCTGATCGCTCCAGTTGAGAGAGGTGGCCACCGACAGGGCCGCCTGATAAATCAGGGCGCCGATCAGCACCTTGGTGGTGGGACGGAGAAAACGGACCTTTCGCAGCAGGCTGACGCCGATGATGACCGAGGCCAGGCCCATGACGACCATGCCGGTGCCGAATACCAAATCAGCCGTGCGCTTTTGCTGAGTTATCAGGGCACCGGCCAGGGCGGCCAGCCCGTTTCCAAGGGCTAGCCCCAGGATTTTCGAGACGCCGGGATTCCGGGACAGCATCGTGACATATTGGGCATTGCTTCCCGTGGCCCGCAGCAGCAGGCCGGATTTGGTGGACAGATACCAGTCCATCGCCAGTTTACAGAGGATAGCGATGAGCAGGACCACCACAACGCTGCGTACAGCGTATCCTCCCACCTTTTCCGGAATAAGGCTGGCAGGGGCGGTGAAAAAAATGGTGTCGTTTCCCAGGGCGGCGATGGACATGCCGCCGGTGGCGGCCTTCATGACCATAAGGTTGACGGAAAGCAGTCCGGTCATGACCAGAATGCCGCACAGCAGGGGGCGGATTTTCAGCTTGACGTGGAGCAGGCCGGTGACGCAGCCCGCCGCGGCCCCGGCGGCGAAGGCCGCCAGCAGGGCCAGCCACGGATTCACTCCCTTGAGAATCAGCAGGGCGGAAACGACGCCCCCCAACGGAACGGTGCCGTCCACCGACAGGTCTGGAAAATCCAGAATGCTGTAGGTGATGTACACCCCCAGGGCCAGGACGCCGTACATGGCCGCCAGCAGCAGATTCAGCACCAGCATATTCAGGAAGAAATCCATGGAATCGCAACCTTTCAAGCATTCTAGAAGGAGAATGGAGACTATTTGGCGGCGGTGTTCTGGGCGGAGGCGTATTTTTCTGGAACGGTGAGCCCCAGGGCGGCGGCCGTGTCACCGTTGTAGACGGGGAAGCTGTCCTCCACCAGGACCACAGCGGTGTCGGCGGCCTTTTCTCCCTTCAGGACCCGGGCGGCCAGGGCGCCGGTCTTCTCTCCGAGGGCGACATAATCGAGGCTTTCCGAGGCCAGACAGCCCTTGACGACCTGTTCTATTTCCGAACCGTAGACCGGAATTTTGGCCGCATTCGCCTGATCCAGCACCACGGTCAGGTTATCCACCACCAGATTGTCGGTGAAATTGTTGATGCAGTCCACCTGAGTGACCAGGGTGGCCGCCGCGGCGGGGATATCCGCCGCCGACTGGATGCCCTTTTCCACGATTTCAAAGCCGTAGTCGGGGGCCAGCTTTTTCAGCTCGTTCAGATTGGAGACGGAGTTGGCCTCGGCGGTGTTATACAGGATACCGATTTTTTTGGCGTCGGGCTGAAAGGCGCGGATCATCTCCAGCTGTCCTTTCAGATTCAGTCTGTCCGAACTGCCGGTGCAGTTGTTCCCCGCTTTGTCCAGCGATTTAACCAGCTTGATCGTCACGGGATCCGATACTGCGCAGAAGATGGTGGGAATGTCGCCGCCGGCAGCCGCATATGCGGACATAGCCGCCGGAGTGGCGATGCCGACGA
>CAKTXU010000280.1 GCA_934630995.1 uncultured Eubacteriales bacterium | reverse complement strand
TGCATGTTGGCTTCAGTATCAGCATGGCGGTTTTCATCTATCACGGCTTTATCAAGAGCAGCGTCCCCATCGCCCTGGAGGAAGCCGCCACCCTGGACGGCTGCAGCCGCACCCAGACCTTTTTCCGGGTGGTGTTTCCCCTGCTCAAGCCGACGACGGCCACCATTGTCGTGCTCAACGTCCTGGCAATCTGGAACGATTTCCTATTGCCCAGCCTGGTGCTGGGCAAGCAGAAGCTGTTTACCCTGCCACTGTCCACCTACAATTTTTACGGCACCTATTCCGTGGATTACGGCGCCATCATGGCGTCTCTAGTGATGACCACCCTGCCTGTGATTCTTCTGTATGTTTTCCTGCAAAAGCAGGTCATCAGCGGTGTGGTTTCGGGGGCGGTGAAGGCTTGACCGGATGCCTGCCCGGCGGTATACTGAGAAGCATACGGCTTGTGAAGAAAGGAGGGGACGGCGTTGGCGACACTAAAGGACGTGGCGGCGCTGGCGGGCGTGACGGTAACGACGGTTTCCCGGGTGCTGAACAACCGTGGCTATATCGCTGAAAAGACCCGGGAGCGTGTATACGGCGCCATGAAGCAGCTGAATTACCGGCCCAACGAGCTGGCGCGTTCCCTGACCAAGCGGCGGACCAGTTGCATCGGCGTCATCGTCCCCTCCGTCGCGCACCCCTTTTTCTGCAAGGTGGCTGCCTGCTTGGAGCAGCACGCGGCGCGCAGCGGTTATAAGATCATGCTCTGTAATTCTCAGCATCAGCGGGACAAGGAGCTGGATTACCTGGATATGCTCCGCTCCAACAAGGTGGCGGGCATTGTCCTGTGCAGCCGGACGGCGGACATCGAAAAGGAGCTGGAGACGGATTTTCCCGTGGTGGCTTTTGAGCGGGAGGCAGGGGGAAGGCTTTCCTCGGTATCCTGCGACAATTACCAGGGAGGAGAACTGGCCACCCTGCGGCTGCTGGACGGCGGCTGCCGTTATCTTCTCCATATCAGCGGAAGTCATGGAGTGCCTATGCCCGCCGATAAGCGGCGGGCCGCCTTTGAGGAGGTTTGCCGCGGCAGGCATATCGACTTTCTGGTGGCGGATACCCTGGAGGCGCAGTTCAATGCCATGGACTACACGGACTTCATTGAACAGCTGTTGCGGGAGCATCCGGAAATCGACGGCGTGTTTGCCAGCAGCGACGTGATTGCCGCGGAGGTGATCCAGGCCTGCGCCCGTCTGAAAAAGCAGATCCCCGGCGAGCTGCAGATTGTGGGCTTCGACGATACGGATTTGGCCTCACTGACCACCCCGGCCATCACCACGGTACGGCAGCCGATTGACGAGAGGTGCCGCTGTGCCGTCGATCTCATTGTCAAGCAGACGGAGGGCGGCGCGGCCGCTTCCCGTACCACTTTCGCGGTATCCCTTGTGGAGCGGGGTACTACGAAAGCGCCCGGGCGAGCGGATGGCGCCTGATGTGAAGGGGGGATGATAATGGTGGATTTGGTATCTCTGGGCGAGGTGTTGATCGATTTTACGCCTGCGGGGAGTTCGGCGCGGGGGAATCCGTTGTTTGAACGCAATCCAGGCGGGGGTCCGGCCAATATGGCCTGTGCCGTGGCCCGGCTTGGCGGTCGCGTGGCGTTCATCGGGCAGGTGGGGAACGACGTTTTCGGCCGCTCTCTGAAGAACATATTGGAAGGGAATGGTGTGGATGCCGCCCGGCTGCGGCTTTCCGACGCCTATCAGACCACTCTGGCTTTCGTGCATTTGGCAGAGGACGGAGAGCGCTCTTTCAGCTTCTACCGGCGGCAGGGGGCGGACACCATGCTGGAGCCTGAGCCGGAGGACTATGCGACGATTGAGGGAGCCCGGGCGTTCTTTTTCAGCTCGGTGCTGATGACGGAAGGCACCTCCCGTCGGGCCAGTGTCACCCTGGCCGCCTATGCCCGGGAGAAAGGCGTTCTCACCGTTTTTGATCCCAACCTGCGCCTGAATCTATGGGAAAGCGCGGAGGAGGCCCGGCGCGTCATCCGGGAGGCCCTGTCTCTCGCGGATATCGTGAAGGTGTCGGAGGAGGAGCTCCGCTTTCTGACGGGAGCGGAGGAGCTGGAGGAAGCGGCCCGGCTGCTGCGGACGGCGTACCCCATGAGGGCGTTGCTGGTTACGCTGGGCCGGGAGGGATGCCGCGCCTATATCGGGGCGCGCCGGTTCGAGGCGGCAGGCTATCCGGTTGACACGGTGGATACCACCGGGGCGGGGGACTCCTTCACAGGCGGATTCCTATTCTGCCTGCTTCAGGGGACACGGGACATCACCGCGCGCACCGATGTGGAAATCGTGGATATGCTGCAATTCGCCAACGCTGTGGGGGCGCTGACCACCACCAAAAAAGGCGGCATACCGGCTCTGCCCTCTTACGACGTGGTGTTGGAATTCCTGCGTTGAACAAAAGCCTGCTGCATTTACAGCAGGCTTTTTGCTGTTTCAGGGGTGCAGCCGGTTTGAAAAACCCCTTTAATCTGTTGCACTTAAATGAGGCAAAATTAAAAGAATTGGAATTAACTCCCGATTTTCTGTCAGGTTTTGTTGTTTTATGCACTACCCTTATAGAAACCGTGACGGCGCGGAAAATGAGGAGGTTCTGACGATGGATAAGCTCAATGGATTGATGAATTTTCTGGAGTCTCTGGAATGTGTAGATGTGGCGTATGGCCTTTCCTATGAAAAGGACCGCATTCGTGTCCATCTGGAGGGGATGGATGTCCTGTTTACCGGCGATGGGGAAATACTCGTGATGAAACGGGATGAGGCCGGCGTTTCCTTTGAAGCCGACCCCGCCTGCCTGGAGATGTTTTTGCAGGTAAAGGCATCCTAAGGGGCCTGTTCCGCCGTGTTCAGGATGACAGACGGGGAGGGGAATCCATAGGAGGAGACGGGACGGCCCGTCTCCTCTTTTCCTGTGTGTCGTTGATTACTGGGGAATTGTATGATAAGATAAGGGATATTCAATCATACGGTTTGCAAACATCCATATGCTGACGGGAAAGAAACTCTCCCGCAATTTTCGATACGCATGGAAGGCACTTTTCTCTGGGGTTGAGCCGGGGAATGCCCCAAGTCAAGACGCAAGATTTTTGACGAGTATGATGAGTATTTCTTAAAAGTCATATCCGTGCTGGATGCTGCTTGAAGCGGCTGAAAGATAGGATGAGGAGTACACCGGAGAGCCCCGCCCTTGCAGAGCTGTTCCGGGAGAACAAAGGTGACGGCCCATGGATCGACAGACGGAAGAGCTATACAAGTCCTTATGGACCGCATACAGAGAAGAGATATACCGCTTTTGCCGCGGCCGGTTGTACCGGGCCCCCATTATCGCGGAGGATTGTGTTCAGCAGGTATTTCTGGCGCTGTTCGAGGCGCTGGAGGCGGGAACGGTAATTGAGCGGCCCAGAGCCTGGCTGTATAAGACCGCCCGGCATGTGTCGAGTCGCTTCAACGATCATATCGTGCGGGAGGTGAAACACCGCACGGAGGAGGAGCGGGCATTCGGGGAGGGGCCTTCCATCACCTTTGACGAGTGCCGGGACGCGGTTTCCGGGCAAAAAGGAGAGGAAGCGCTGCTGACGAAGGTGCTCGCCGGCTTGACGGAGGAGGAGAAGTCCCTTCTGCAGGCGTTTTACATCGAGGAAAAAAGGTGCCGTGACATCGGCG
>CAKTXU010000279.1 GCA_934630995.1 uncultured Eubacteriales bacterium | reverse complement strand
TTTCATTGCTGCGCCGATTGCGGAATTCCCGCATAAACGCTGTGTTTCATTTATTAGTGTAGCAGATTTCATTCATTGTGTATGAACAGTATTTGAAACTTTTGCTGAAAAATTCTGAATACCTGCCACGTTCCCACCACAGCACAATTTGTGGAAAAATTAAAGGAAATTGCAAACCAGACAGGATTTTGATGGGTTTCAGACATATGGAGGTAACATTTGGAAAATCTATATGTGGTATACTTACTACTAATTTATGCGATTTTTGAGCATAGAATGTGGTTGTGGGGGGCGAAAAACATGTTTTTGTCACTGAGGGTATGTCGTGGTAGGGACAAAAGTATCCGGACGGTGTACCGCGCCTCGGAGGGGGAGGACGACCTGGAGCTGCGGCGCTTTATCGGTAAAGGAGGGGAGAGATATCTGTCGCTTTCGCGGACCAGCCGCTGTACCGTGAACTGGGCTGCTTGCGGCCTGTCCTTCGTTTGGTGCTTTTATCGGAAGATGATTCGGGAGGGCATCCTGTGTATGCTGGCGATTCTGGGAATTGTGGCGGTAGCCTGTCTCGCGTTTTGGTTGGGTACGCGTCCGGCGGACAGCCGAATGGAGGAGGCGGAAGCGGTCTTGGCGTCGGCCGAAGCCGTGGGCAGAGGCGCTGCGTCCAAGACAACGGGATATGTGCGAGCGCAGGCGGCTTATGAAGCCGCGGGCCGGGCTTACGGGGCCACCGCAGCCGATTGTGCGTCGGGAGCGGTAGCCGCCGTGATAGCGGTCAATATGACCCTCGGCTTACTGGCGGATCGGCTGTATTTATCGCATGTCCACAGACAAATTGACACAGCCGGCTTCTGGTTTGGCCGCAGCTCGGATCAATTGAGCCGCATAGGCGGCGTATCCTATGGGTATCCCGCGTTTTTCGCCGGCATATTTCTCCTGCTGGCGGTGAAATGCGCCCAGACTCTTCTGGAACTTTTGTAATAGCGGGCAAATGGTGAAAAGAAGCGGCGCCGCTGGACTTTTTGGGGAAGCTGTGCTATGCTTATCTCACCGGCCCGCGCTTTGCGGAATCCGGAAAGCGTTGGGAGGAATCGGTCATGCGTACAACGGCGGCGGTCACCCGCGTGCTGATGTGGGTTTTCTTTGCCTTCTCCCTGCTCATGCAGGGAATGAGCATCTTTGCCATTGAATTCGTCAACAATCAGCGGGCCAGAGAGTTGAACATGCCCAAAAGCGTGTACAATGTGGCGCCTTTGCTGATTTTCACCCTGCTGCTGATAGCGGCCGTGGTGCTGTTCACCGTACTGAAAAAGCACCGGTACATCGGGATGATACTGGCCGCCGTTACGGCGATAGCGTTTGTGGTGATCGCACTCGATTTGGGCCGCGTGTTCGCCAGCCAGATCGGTTCGGGCGGGCAGGACGTGGGGCTGAATACCTGGGATATGGTGTACCGGCACATGAGCCCGGTGCTGGTGGCGGTGTTCATGCTGCCTACCTGGCTGTTCGGCCGGGCTGCTGATCGGGCCGACGAGGCCGCGGCCATTACCGGCGGCTCCCATTTTGATTTGAGCGGCGACGCCCTGTTCAGCGATGACAGGAAGGGCAGGGCGGACACCTCCGCCCCACAGAAAAAAGGCGTCAAGGCGCTGACCGGGCGATTCCGGAAGGAGAAGGCCGGGCTGTAACAATGTCAGGAAAATAGGCGTAAAAAACGCAGGGGATAGTCCCCTGCGTTTTTTCAATGACGTCTCGAAAGCCGGTTCACGTTTCGTCGGAGCTGCGATCAAAAGGGTTTTGCATATGGGCCAGGGCAAATTCCAGAAGCGCGCGCCGCTGCTCTGTGTTCATCTGGCGGAACATGATCAGAAACGACTGTTCATCGTCCGACAGAGAGCAGAGAGAGGAAGCGCCGCTGAGGGGGGAGCCGTAGCTGATGGGAGGCTCGCGAACCATCACGGGGGCCGCGGGATGATCGCTGTCCGTCAGGCCGAGCAGGTAGTCACAACTGACTTGAAATATCCGCGCAATCCGCACCAGGGTACCGTAGTCCGGTTTGGTCTTGTCGTTTTCATAATACGCATAAGTGGAGCGGTCAATACTGAGGCTCTGCGCGACCTGTTTCTGCGTCATTCCACTGGTCCGGCGTAAAAGTGACAGCCGCTTGGAGAATACGGAACGACTTTTTTCTTTGGAGTCCATCAAGTTTTCACCTCAGCCTAGATTCTTCGTCCGCCGGCCAGGAGATCGGCTTGCAGACATACTGTGGAACAGCACGAGTATACCATAAAAGGCGGGGGCTCGTATGTACTAGGTGCAACAGATTCACCTAAAGTGAAATAATGTCACACAAAAATGGAAGGTGTTGCCAGAGATGTAATTAATTAGTGTATATCTGGATAGTATTTTCAGAAAAAGCTTTCCGTTTAAAAGCACTTGACGAACATGGCAGCGATTTGATATAATACCCAAAGCGGTGAAAATAAGGCATTCAGTGGTTCTATGCAAGAGTGTCTTACAGGCCTAGTATGGCCGTGCGCCGCCGGATTATGTACTGTCCCGAAATGCTACCGTGGCTCAGCTGGTAGAGCAGCTCACTCGTAATGAGCAGGTCGTCCGTTCGAATCGGATCAGTAGCTCCAGGCCCATGACGCGCCGACGCGCGTCATGGGCTTATTTTCATCCGGAAGCAAAAGGGAGGAAACGCGATGAATAGGCCGCCCCGCATCGGCATGCGCATCATCAAATCGGCTGTGGCGGTATTTCTGTGCTTCGCGCTGTCCCTTGTCAGACGCCGCTTTTTCCCGCTTTTGGGAGAGGGCGTTCCCTTCTATTCAGCGATTGCCGCTATACTGTGCATGCAGCCCTATGTCTCCAACAGCGTCAAAACCGCACTCAACCGGGTCGTCGGTACAGTCATCGGCGGGGCGGGAGGAACGCTGTTTCTTCTGCTGGAACGGGGGACTGACCTGTACCGGCTCCCGGTGCTGCAATATCTGCTGCTGTCGCTGTGTATCATACCGTTGATTTATATCACGGTGCTGGTGAAAAAAACCACAGCCTCCTATATCACCTGTGTGGTGTTTTTAAGCATCACCGTGTCCCATGCGCTGGATGTCAATCCCTATCTGTTCGCACTCAACCGGATGGCCGATACCCTCATCGGCATACTCATTTCCCTTTTGGTCAATGCCTGCCGTCTTCCGCGTAAACGGGGAACGGGCCTGCTGTTTCTCTGCGGGCTGGAGGGAGTGCTGTGCCCGCAGGGGGAACCGGCGAGCGCTTATACCCGTATCCGTCTCAATCAGCTGGTCGGGCGGGGCGCCCTGATATCGGTCTGCACTCCCAGGACGCCGGCCGGTTTTCTCCCTTTGCTGGAGGAGGTGCGCCTGTCGCTGCCCGCCGTGGTTATGGACGGCGCGGCGCTTTACGATATGCAGACAAAAACCTATTTGTATGTCAAAACCCTGCCCCCGCCGGTGTTGACGGCCGTCGGGGAGGCCTTGGCCCGTTTCGGTGTGGGAGGGTTTGTCTACGCCGTGATTCACGACGTTCTCCATGTATACTACGGCGAGCTGCACAACCCGGCGGAGAGGGCCATGCTCCGGCGCTTGCGGGGAAACCCCCACAAAAATTATGTTTTCGGGCGGCTGCCGGAGGGACACGACGCCTCTATGGTGCTGGTGGTGGACACAGCGGCCATGATACGCCGGCTGGAAAAGGCGCTTGCCGGGTTGT
>CAKTXU010000278.1 GCA_934630995.1 uncultured Eubacteriales bacterium | reverse complement strand
CTCATTCTTCCCGGCGCCGTGCTGCCGGGGCTGGGAAGGATCGCTGACCTCGGCCCCCATTTCGCCTGCGCGGCCATGGTGGTTTCGGTCCTGCTCTGCTTTGCGGTCAGTGCCCTGGCACGGGCGGCGGGACTTAAAGCCGCGGCCCCCAACCCCCGTTTTTACGGAGAGGAGCCCCTGCCGGACGCCGAAGCCTGAAACAAATACGCGTCCTTTACAATTTCCCCCGAATAGGGTAGAATGGTCTGGTACCGTTCTACCCTTTGTCCGCATCATGGCAGGTTGTCCGCTGATGAGCGGGCGGAACGACAGTACAGGAAGGATTGGTCATCAGAATGGAAAGCGCAATCTGGAACCGGGACATGGAATGCATGAAACGGGCGGACATGGAGGCTCTCCAGCTTGAACGCCTGAAGGCTCTGGTGGACTACTGTGACCGTCACGTGGAATTTTACCATAAACGGCTGGAGGCCGCCGGCGTGACCGCCGACAAAATCAAAGCCCTATCGGATATCCGGTACATACCCTACACCACCAAAGGCGACCTGCGGGACACCTATCCCTTCGGCATGTTCAGCGTCCCTAAGAAGGAAATGGTGCGGCTCCACGCTTCCTCCGGCACCACGGGAAATCCCACCGTGGTGGGCTATACGCGGGGGGACCTGGAGAACTGGTCGGAGCAGGTAGCCCGCCTGGTGGTGGCCGCCGGCGCCACCGACGAAAGCGTGGTGCAGATATGCTTCGGCTACGGGATGTTCACCGGCGCCCTGGGCCTCCATTACGGGCTGGAGAAAATCGGCGCCACCGTGGTACCCACCTCCTCCGGCAACACCGAGAAGCAGCTGAAATTCATGCGGGATTTCGGCACGGACACCATCGTGGCCACCCCCTCCTACTGCCTCTATTTGGCCGAATCGGCCCGGGAGGCGGGGGAGGTGTTCCCCATGGATCGGTACCGGCTTTCCCTGGGCCTGCTGGGCAGCGAGGGCTGCACCCCGGAAATGCGGGATCAGATCGAGCGGCGGTGGGGCGGCGGCTTCTTCGCCACCGACAATTACGGCCTCTCCGAGCTCAACGGCCCGGGCATGTCCGGAGAATGCCGTGAACGCTGCGGCCTGCACATCAACGAGGATCACTTCCTGTGTGAGGTCATCGATTCCAATACCCTGGAGGTGCTGGAGCCCGGCGCCACCGGCGAACTGGTAGTCACCAACCTGACTAAGCGTGGGCTGCCCATGCTGCGGTATCGCACCAAGGACATCACCCGCATCGATTACGAGCCCTGTGCCTGCGGCCGCACATCGGCGCGTATGTGCAAAATCATCGGCCGCAGCGACGACATGCTGAAAATCCGGGGGGTCAACGTCTTCCCTACCCAGGTGGAAAGCGCCCTTATCGGCGTGGCGGAAATCGGTCCCCACTATCAGCTGGTGGTCCGCCGGGAAGGCTTTGCCGATACCCTGGAGGTCCGGGTGGAGCTCATCGACGGCAGCCTGCTGGAAAAATACGCCGAGCTGGAAGCCCTGCAGAAGCGGATCCACGACCGGATAAAATCTATCCTGGGCATTGAAATCCGGGTGAATCTGGTGGAGCCCAAGAGCATCGAGCGCTTCACCGGCAAGGCCCAGCGGGTGGTGGATCTCCGCGGGAAATGATCCCCCTTTCGCCGCGGGCCCGACAAAATCCGGCCCGTTTCCCCCATATCGTATCAGCAGAAAGGACAGGTGTTTCTTTTGAGTAAAGCCCTGCTTCTGGGCAACGAAGCCGTTGCCCGCGGCCTGTTTGAGGCCGGCGTAACCTTTGTGTCCTCCTATCCCGGCACCCCCAGTACGGAAATCACCGAAAGCGTTGTCCAGTATAAAAAGGATATCTATGCGGAATGGGCGCCCAATGAGAAGGTGGCCTTCGAGGCCGCCTTCGGCGCCGCCACCGGCGGGGCCCGCAGCTTCTGCGCCATGAAGCATGTCGGCCTGAATGTGGCGGCCGATCCGCTCTATACCGCCTCCTATATCGGCGTGAACGCCGGCATGGTCTGCGCCGTGGCGGACGACCCGGGAATGCATTCCTCCCAGAACGAGCAGGATTCCCGTCACCACGCCGTGGCCGCCAAGGTTCCGATGCTCGAGCCTTGCGACGGCGCCGAATGCAAGGCCTATACCAAGCTGGCCTTCGAGCTGTCCGAGCAGTTCGACACCCCGGTCCTGATCCGGCTGTCCACCCGGATTTCCCATTCCCGCTCCCTGGTGGAGCTGGAGGACAGGATTGAGCCGCCACTGAAGGAATACCGCAAAGACGTGATGAAGAATGTCATGATGCCGGCCATGGCCCGGGGCGCCCACGTCAAGGTGGAAAAACGCACCGAGGCTCTGCGGCAATACGCCGAAACCTCCGGCATCAACACCATTGAATACAACGACAAGCGCATCGGCATCATCGCCGCGGGCACCTCCTACACCTATGCCAAGGAGGCGCTGGGAGATCGCGCCAGCTTTCTCAAGCTGGGAATGGTGAACCCCCTGCCCATCCAGCTCATTATCGATTTTGCCCGGAATGTGGGCCAGGTCTATGTAGTGGAGGAGCTGGACGACATCATCGAAACCCACTGCCGCAAGCAAGGCATTCCGGTCATCGGCAAGCTGCTGTTTCCCCTCTGCGGCGAGTTTTCACAGGCTACGGTACGGGAGGCCCTGCTGGGCGAGGAACAGCCCTTTACGGCTATTGACGGCGATATACCGGCCCGTCCGCCCGTTTTGTGCGCCGGCTGCCCCCATCGCGGCCTGTTCTATGCCCTGAAAAAGCTGAAGGTTTATGTCAGCGGGGATATCGGCTGCTATACCCTGGGCGCCTCCGCTCCCTTGTCCTCCATCGACGCCTGCGTCTGCATGGGCGCCTCCATCAGCGGCCTGCACGGCTTCAATACCGCCCGCGGCCCGGAGCAGGCGAAAAATTCCGTTGCCGTCATCGGCGACTCCACCTTCTGCCACTCGGGCATCACCGGACTGGTGGATATCGCCTATAACAAGGGGCTCTCCACCGTCATCGTCCTGGACAACTCCATCACCGGCATGACCGGCCATCAGAACAATCCCGCCAACGGCCTCACGATCAGCGGCGATCCCACCGTGGCCATCGACCTGGAGGCCCTGGCACACGCCATCGGCATCCACCGGGTGACGGTGGTGGATCCCTATGACGTGGAAGCCACCCGCAAGGCCGTGGAGGCGGAGCTTAAGGTGGAGGAGCCCTCCCTCATCATCGCCCGGCGCCCCTGCGCGCTGCTGAAATCGGTCAAGCACGCGGCCCCGATGCATGTGGACACGGACAAATGCACCGGCTGCAAGGCCTGCCTCCAGGTGGGCTGCCCGGCCCTGTCCCACGTGCCCAATCCCAGAAATCATCGCACCGCCGCGGTCATCGACCCCAACCAGTGCGTCGGCTGCGAAATCTGCGCCAAGGCCTGCCGCTTTGACGCCATCCAAAAGGGCGACTGAGCGCCCCACTCTTTCTTGCAGAAAGGAATGGTATATTCACATGGCGAACGCAGTGAAAAATATTCTGATTGTCGGCGTTGGAGGCCAGGGCACCCTGTTGGCCTCCAAGCTGATGGGCAAGGTGTTTATGGAGCAGGGCTACGACGTCAAGGTCAGCGAGGTCCACGGCATGTCCCAACGGGGTGGTTCGGTGGTGACCTACGTCCGATACGGCGACAAGGTGCATTCCTCCGTCATCGAGAAAGG
>CAKTXU010000277.1 GCA_934630995.1 uncultured Eubacteriales bacterium | reverse complement strand
GAACGATACTGTATCCAAATGCCGTCCTCGTAAACAGCGGGCTCGCCCACCTCCTTGCCCACCGCGTCGGATACCTCCTGAACGGTCAGCAGCTTGTCCAGCTCAATTTCGTCCAGCATCGGAGGAACGCTGATGGCGACGCTTTCCGAGGAAGCAGATCCAGAGGAGGCGGTTTCCTTTTTCCCGCAGGCCGCCAGGCTGAGGAGGCAGCCGCCCGCCAGCAGAAGAGATACCAAGCGTTTCATGTTCATTTTCAAGTCCTTTCCGGATCCCGTGCAAGCGCAAAGCGAGGCACAGGACCTGATAAATAGTCGGTGTATATCCTTCTCGATAAAGTAAAAGCATTGTACGGTTAATTCATTTTATCACAAAAACCCCTGCGGGACAAGTGCCTCGCAGGGGTTCAGCCGTTTTCTTCAGTCTTCCGCTTCTTCCGTGAGACGGACTTCGTCGGGGTTTTCCGCTACGCCGTCGTCATCCACACCGTGGGCTACCAGGCCGGGGCCTTCCTTTTTGGCGGCGGGGAGTACCAGATTCAGCAGGATGCCGGCCAGGATTCCCAGGCCGATGCCGCTGACGCTGAAGGCCGGGCCGCCGATGACCGCACCGCCGATTGCCAGCACCAGCATGACGGCCGCGATGCACAGGTTGCGGTTCTTGGTGAAGTCCACCTTGTTTTCGACCAGGGTGCGCAGGCCGACGGAGGAAATCATACCGTAAAGCACGATACAGGCGCCGCCCAGAACGCAGGTGGGAACGGTTTCCACCACGCCGATGGCCTTGCCGAAAAAGGCGATGGCCATGGCAATCAGTGCCGCCACCCGCAGGCTGACGGGATTATAATTGCCGGTGGCAGCCAGGACCGCGGTGTTCTCCGAATAGGTGGTGTTGGCCGGGCCGCCGATACAGCCGGCGACGATGGTGGCCAGGCCGTCGCCCAGCATAGTGCGGTGCAGACCGGGCGTTTTGGTGAAGTCCTTGCCCACCACTGAGCCGTTGGCGTAAACATCACCCACATGCTCCACGCAGGTGACGATGGCGATGGGGGCGATCATGCCGATGGCCTGTAAATCAAACTGCGGAAGGACAAAGGAGGGAAGCTCAAACCAGTTTCTCTCGTTGATGGCTCCGAGATTCATCAGATCCGCGGGAGCAGCGCCGGTTTTCACAAGAAGCAGGGTGACCAGATAACCGGCGGCCAGGGAGATGACGATGGAGGACATTTTGACCATGCCCTTACCGTAGCTGGAAAGAACAATGGCCAGCAGACAGACGAACAGGGCGATGCCCCAGCTCCAAAAATAAACGGGTGTGAAGCCGGAGGCATTAGTGGCGTCAAAACCCTGCCCCTGAATGTTATTCACGGCGGCGCTGGCCAGGTTCAAGCCGATGATGGCGATGCCGACGCCCCGCACCACCGGCGGAAAGAGCTTGTCCATAAAGCGGCTGCCGAAGAGCCGGATGAGAAGGGATAAAAGCACATAGAAGAGGCCTGCCACGATAATACCGCCCATGGCCTTGGGAATATTGGCCTTATCGTTGGCGATGACCAGCTGCAGCGGAACGATAAAGGCAAAGGAGCTGCCCAAAAAAGTGGGCATCCGGCCGCCGGTGCACAGATGGAAGATGATGGTGCCCAGGCCTGCAGCGAAGAGGGCCACGCCCACGTCCAGGCCCGTCAGCAGGGGAACCAGGATGGTCGCGCAGGACATCGCAAAGGCGTGCTGCAGTCCCAGCAGCGCCGTTTTTCCCGCGCCGGAGCGGGGATACTCCTTAGAGTAGGGGAAAATCGTCTGATTCAGCTTCGAAAAAATATTCATTATCTGCCTCCTCCGTTTTTGGCTTCCGGCCGCAAGCTGCCGAAAACGGGGCGGCACGCTCTCTCCCGTGCCGTCCGCACTATGTTTGAATTTACCTTGTTTTACCGCCGTTGTCAAGAAAATACCCGACATTTTTTGACAAAAAATTTGAAGGGATTTCCCGCTTTTTTCTTGTTTATAATGACTCTTCCACTTTACAGCGTTTTATGGTAAAGTTATATTGAGTTTTTTCTGCGGAGGCGGAACCGGAGGCTGTTATGATTCACGACGCGTTTTCCGCCGGCGTAGAGCCCGGCGGGCTGTATTCCAGCCAGGAAATCAAGATTCTCATCTGCTATATGCTGGCCGGCGCGGGGGAGCCCATGCCCCGGGAGGCGGTCCTGGAAAGTCTCAGCGGCGGCGGAATGGCCAACTTTTTTGAGGCGGGCGCTGCCCTTGAAGAGCTCATGCGTCTGGGGCATCTGAACGAGGCGGACGGCCTTCTGACCCTGACAGAGGATGGCCGTCAGGCGGCCGGTACCCTGTCGGGAATGATTCCGTATACTCTCAGGGAGCGTTCGGTCAGGGCGGCGCTTCATCTGCTGACCAGACGGCGGCGGGAAAAGGAGAACCGGGTCACCGTTGCGAAGGGGGAACGGGGGCGGACGGTTACCTGCTCTATCGGGGATGGAGAGGAGCCGCTGATGTCCATCTCTCTGCAGGTGGCGGATGAGCTTCAAGCCCGGCATGTCCGGGAGCAATTTCTGGAGGATCCCACGTTGATCTACCGGGCATTGGTGGCGCTGTTGGCGGGAGATGCCGACTGGACACGGCAGGGCTCCCAGATACGTATTGATTTGGAATAATAGCGGTGAAACGGATCGGCGATGCTGTCGCGGATCCGTTTTTTATGTGCTGACCCGTTCCCCTCGGTACAGGAACCTCTTTCTTCTTCCCGGCATAGGATAGGGTAAGCTGGCGGGGCGGTGCCGGGAGGGAAGCGGTGGGATAGCCCCGCCCGCCAGCCAACCGGCGGAAAGGGTGGTTGGAAATGGGCGAACATATTTTACTGGCGATTGTGCTGCTGCTGGCGCTGTACGGCTGCGCGGAGCTTATCCGCCGCGCGGTGCTGCGTATTCTTGCCCCGACGAAGGATTGTGCCGGAGTGCTGGTCATTCCCGTCTCCGGCCACCGGGACGACATCGAGTATGTGATCCGTTCGGCGGCCGCTCAATGTGGCTGGTCCCGCCGCCAAGGGAGACGGGCCTTGCTGCTGGATAAGGGCATGGATGAGGAAACCAGACGGATTGCAGAAGCAATCTGCCGGGAGGTTGAAGTCGTCAGCCTGTGCAGGGAGGAAAAAATACAGGAAATTGCGGCCGGGGGTTTGCAATAGCGTTCCGGCTGCGTTATACTATAGAATATATGTTTGACCATTTTGGCGCAAGCCGGATGGAAGGAAAAGGACGTTGTGCCCATGGACGATTGGAACAGGGAATCAAAACCGCTGGAGGAGCTGCGCGGGACGGTGGAGCGAGTGGTGTTCCGCAACGAGGATAACGGCTGGACGGTTCTTGATTTGGAGACGGAGGAGGAGCTGCACAAGGTGGTGGGCGTGCTGCCCATGGCCAGTGTGGGGGAATACCTGCGCCTGCAGGGGAGCTGGGTGGAGCATAAAAGCTTCGGCCGTCAATTCCGGGCGGAGAGCTGTGAGCGGTATCTGCCTACCGATTCCTCCGCCATCCTGCGCTATCTCTCCTCCGGTGCGGTCAAGGGCGTCGGCGCCTCGACGGCGGTACGCATTGTCGAAATATTCGGGGACGATACCCTGCGGGTGATGGAGGAAGAGCCCGGTCGATTGTCCGAAATCCGGGGCATCACCCCGGCCAAAGCCAAGAAAATAGGGGAGGAGTTCGCCAGCCAGTTCGGCCTGCGGGAGGTGCTGC
>CAKTXU010000276.1 GCA_934630995.1 uncultured Eubacteriales bacterium | reverse complement strand
TTGGTGGAGGATACATCGGCATGGAATTTGCCTCGATGTATGCGAATTTCGGCGCAGCGGTGACGGTGCTGCAGGATGGAGAGCGTTTCCTGCCGCGGGAGGACGAGGAAATATCCGCTGAAGTCTTGAAACGGCTGAAGGAGATGGGCGTCGACGTGCGGTTTTCCGCGAAAACCCGGGCGATTACCGATAAAAACGGCTTTACCGCTTTATCGGTGGAGACACCGGAGGGGATGAGAGCCTGGGAGGCTGAAGCGGTTTTGCTGGCAACCGGAAGGATTCCCAACACGGCAGCCCTTCATCTCGAGGCGGCAGGTGTCAACGTGACGGAACACGGCGGGGTGAAAACCGACGAGCATCTGTGCACTAGCAATCCGGCCATATATGCGATGGGAGATGTGATCGGTGGCCTGCAATTCACCTATATCTCCCTGGACGATTATCGTATTGTCAAATCCGCCGTGCTGAGCGACGGGAGCCGCACGACGAAAAACCGCGGGGCGGTGCCGTACAGCGTATTTCTGGATCCACCCTTTTCTCGGGTTGGACTGAGCGAAAAGGAGGCGCGGGAGCAGGGGTATGAGGCTGCAATAGTCCGACTTTCCGCTGCCGCCATACCAAAGGCGCAGGTAACGGGAGACACGTCAGGATTGCTGAAAGCGGTCATCGATAAAACAAACGGCCGGATATTGGGCGCCCATCTGTTTTGTGCCGAATCTCATGAAATAATCAATATCATTAAGATGGCTATGGACGCTGGTTTACCCTATACAAGCCTGCGTGACGGCATTTTTACTCACCCCACTATGGCGGAGAGTCTCAACGATCTGTTCGCCACTTTCACCTGATGTGTATGACGGAACAAGAGGTGAATTATGAACTTTCAAATAGAAACCAGTGTATCCGTAGTCGCCGTCTTTATTCAAGGCCTTCTGAGCTTTTTTTCGCCCTGCGTTTTGCCCCTGCTGCCTCTCTACGTCGGGTATCTAGCGGGCGGGACAAAGGTTGAACGGGAAGATGGAACCATTACCTATCCCAGGGGGAAGCTTTTACTGAACACCCTGTTGTTCGTGTTGGGTGTCAGCTTTACCTTTGTCCTGCTCGGATTCGGCTTTACGGCGTTGGGACGTTTTTTCAGCAGTTACCGCGTTTGGTTCGCGCGTATTAGCGGAATTATCGTCATCCTATTCGGCTTATATCAGCTTGGCGTATTCGGACTCATCCGCCCTCTCACCAGGGAACGCAGACTGCCCTTTGCGCTGGATAGGATTGCCATGAATCCTCTGACTGCGCTGGTGCTTGGCTTTACCTTCAGCTTTGCCTGGACCCCCTGTGTGGGACCGGTCTTAACAAGCGTGCTGTTGATGGCAGGTTCAGCCGCCTCTTCTTGGACCGCGCTGATGTTAATCGGTGTATATGCGTTGGGCTTTACAATTCCATTCATATTCATGGGACTGTTCACCTCCGCCATACTGTCTTTTTTCAAAAAGCATCAGAACATTGTCCGTTATACCGTGAAAATAGGCGGGGTTATTATGATTCTTATGGGAATCATGCTTCTGACGGGCTGGCTCAACGGCGTGACCTCATATCTGTCAAAGGTCACACCGAACCAAACGGGAAGCCAGCCCATCCAATCTGAGGCTTTACCGGTATCTTCAGATATGGTGGACACGGAGTCCGCCGCATCGTCCTCGGAGACAAAACCGCAAAAACTGCCGCCTGCTTCGGAAATTACGCTTACCGATCAATTCGGACAGTCTCATTCGCTGTCTGAATATAAAGGAAAAACGATATTTCTGAATTTCTGGGCTACCTGGTGCGGCCCCTGCCAGAGAGAAATGCCGGATATCCAGTCACTGTACGAAAAATACGGAAGAAATCAGGGGGATCTCATAGTCCTCGGTGTTGCCAATCCGAAATCTGAGAAATATCCTTTGGCTAATGATGGCAGCAGGGAAGAGGTGACGGCTTTTTTAGGGGACAACGGATACACTTATCCGGTGATGATGGACGAGAGCGGGGAGGCGTTTGCTCAATACGGTGTCACCTCTTTTCCTACGACCTTCATGATTGACACAGACGGCAATGTATTCGGCTATGTAAAGGGAAGCCTGACCGCTGATATGATGGAAAGTATTGTCCGTCAGACCATGAATGGAGAGCGAGAATAAGCCGGTAAAAAACGTAAAAAGCATCGCTTGCCCCGTTTAGCCTGTAAAAAAAGGTATTCTGGCACAAGCCAGAATACCTTTTTTTGAAATAGAAGGTCGATTATTGCTTCTCAACAGCCTTAAAGCCATATCCCCAGATGGTTTCAATGGAGAGTTTTGTCCCTACCAGCTTTTTGCGCAGCCTCTTGACTGTATCGTCCGCCACGCGGGTGCCGGTATCGTTTTCGAAGCCCCAAACAGCGGGCAGCAGCTCATTGCGGGGAACGGCGCGGGAGGAATTCTTTACCAGATAGGTGAGCATGGAAAATTCCGTCGGGGTAAAATGAATTTCCTGGTGCTCATTGTCATAAGCGGCCATATTGTCCAGATCAATGGTGAGTCCGCCCATAGTGAATTTGGTGGTAGGGCTGACCGGCTTGCAAATCAGAGCAATATCCGCATTGATATTGGCATTGCTGATTTCATCCGCCAAATTGGTATATTCAATGGAGTAGCCGTTACTGCGCAGAGAAGTCACAAGGGTGTCCAGCATCTTATTGTCGTCCCCGAATACATATACCAATTTTGGCATTTTCCATTCCTCCTGGCGTGATTTGTTATTATACTACAATAGAGCTATGAAATTTGTGTGAATACAGTTGAACTATTTTGATAACAAAAGCATTCAGCGGCTATATTCAGACAGAAGACGCTGTTTTTCGTCCCACAGGGGTTGTGATAAATCCACATAATATCTGTGCGGATTTTCAAAGCGAAGCACCTCGTCCCACATGGAATCGATCTGCTTGCGGCAGTAGCAACGGATATCCTCGATACCAGGGGCTTCATAAACGCATTGGCCATGAGAAAAGAGCTGTTTCTGCAAGGGGACAGCTACGAAGTTTTCGACGTTTTTTCGCTTCCAGATATGCTCCGGATCAAAGATTTCATAGGACTTCGCGTCGTCGATGATTTCATTATTGAGTGCGATGACGTCGGCAATAGCCTTCTCGCTTTCCTTATCGTAGAGGCGCCATAGCTTTTTGAAGCAGGGATTGGTAATTTTTGTCACATTTTCGCTGACTTTGATCCGTGGCGCAATCCTCCCGTTTTCCTCTACCGCCGCCAGCTTGTATACTCCGCCAAACACAGGATCGCTGGCGGCCGTTATCAGCCGTTCGCCCACGCCAAAGCTGTCAACACAAGCCCCCTGTTGAATCATATCCCGGATAATGTATTCGTCAAGGGCGTTGGAAGCGGTGATTTTGCAATCGGGAAAGCCCGCTTCATCCAGCAGTTTCCGTGCCTTTTTACTGAGATAGGTGATGTCTCCCGAATCGATGCGGATTCCCTTGGGCCGATAACCTGCAGGCACAATGATTTCATTAAAAGCCTTGATGGCGTTGGGTACACCGGATTTCAACGTGTTGTATGTGTCCACCAACAGAGTACAGGAGTCCGGATATTGCCGCGCATAAGCCCGGAAGGCATCCAACTCAGAGTCGAAAAGCTGCACCCAGCTGTGCGCCATGGTGCCCAGGGCGGGAATGGAGAAATCTCTGTCGGCAATGGTACAGGCAGTACCGCAGCAGCCCCCGATATAAGCCGCTCTGGCTCCATATA
>CAKTXU010000275.1 GCA_934630995.1 uncultured Eubacteriales bacterium | reverse complement strand
CCAGCAGGAGCGCGCCCGTCTTACCCTTTGACACGATATTTCACCTCATTCACCAGCTCGGTCACAAAGCCGAGGAATTGCTTGCCCAGCACAAACAGGATAAACAGGACCGCCGCCGCCACCAACAGGGCGAACAGGGTGAGAAAAAGATTGCGGAAGGTCTCCCGGTAGGTGTAGTTGTTCATCTCCCGCACCATGACGATGAGCAGTACGGCGCAGCCACCGTAAACGACGACGTTGAGGAGGGTCATGAGAAACCGCTCGTTATCGGTCAGCAGATGGGAGAGCAGGATGCCCGCCGGCTTGAGTACCAGATAGGGCATACAGGCGTAGATAATGCCGCTGTACACGTTTTTAAAGGAGGCCTCTCCGTCGGTGACGGAGCAGATGAGATAATGGCAGAGATTGACCAGCAGAAAACCGCCCAGAACAAGCCCTATATCGCTCAGCAGCTCATACCGGCCGTCGGGTACTGTCTTGAAGACAAAGCCGGTGAGATACTTATCCGCCAGAAAAACCAGCAAAAACCACAGATAGAGAAGGCTGGCGGACAGCACCGAGGTTTTCCCCTCCCGCTTGACGCCGTACCAGGCGTCGGCGGGGTTGCGCGGGACATGGAAGAGGAAGGCCGTTTGAGCAGCCAGACGCTTCGCGCCGGACGGCGGAGACACCGCCTCCCGCCGCGGGTGCAGTAGCAGCAGTCTCTCCAGCCCCTTCCACGCCAGCAGAAGAAGAGCGGCCGCCAGTATCAGCCAGACGGCGTTGCGCCGAATCCACAGATTGCGCAGCTCCCCATAGGCTTGGGAATAGCCCGCCGCGTCTCCCGCCAGGCGGAAGCTCTTCATGGCTGCGGCATAGTTCTCCTCCCGGTAATAGGCCTCCCCGATTCCCTTGTTGGCATAATCGAACAGATTGTTCATGCGCAGCACCTGCTCCCACGGCTCCTTGCTCTGCAGGTATTTCCCCTGCTGATACAGGGAGAGCGCCTCATGCACCGCCAGGGTGAACTCAGTGGGCTCGAAGATCTGGATTTCATTTTTTCCGTCGTCCAGGACATACAACCGCCCGTTATCGTCCGCCGCGACGGAGGCGATGGAGCCGAACAACCCGATCCGCTGGCTGCCGTCGTCCAGGCCGCCGAACAGGAACAGGAGCTGGCCCTCGCTGTTGAATTCCAGAATATAGCCGTCCTTCGTGCAGGCATAGATATTGCCGATGGCCCCCGCCAGGATGTCGGAGGGATTCTCAAAGTCCACCGCCTCGGTCAGCAGGTTCTGACCGGACATATTGAGCTTGCGGACCACCTGATCGGTTTTCACGTCGGTGACGGTGTAAACCAGTCCCTTCCCGTCGATGGTCAGATTGTTGGCCGAGGGGGGCAGGTTTTTCTTGGTTTGGCTCTTCTGTTCTTCAGTGAAAATCACGTCGCTTATCCTGTCCCACAGGGAAACGGAGGTGGCATTGGCGCCGAAATACCCCAAAAACTCGCCGGTGCTGCGGGAAAGCTGGACAATGCCGTTGGTATTGCCCTGACTGACCACAAAAAGATTATCCTTGGCGTCCGCCGCCACTTTGAGGGGGACGAAGGTGGCGGATTTGCCGTAAAGCGGCTCCACAGGCCGGCCGTATTCCCGCTGAAGGCTGCCGTCCCCGGCAAATTCGAATACCTTGCCGGCCCCCTGATCCGCTACGATAACCGCCCCGTCCCCGGTCAGGAAAAGACCTGTGGGCTTTTGCAGCAGCCCCTCCCCCAGGATATCCAGCAGGTTCCCCTCCAAATCCCCTACCACAATCCGGCTGTTCTCCGTGTCGCAGATATACAGCCTTCCCTCCCGGATGGCCATATCCGCCGGCTTTTGCAGCGACTCGTCTCCGATTTTTTCAATGGAGCCGGCGGGACGGTAGGCGGTCTGGGTCTCGATGGGATTCCCCTCCCTGTCGAGGGTGAGGGTCTTGTAGGCGGTATCCGCCCGGGCGGCGGCGGTCAGCATCGCCGCCAGGCAGGTGCCGATAGCCAGCCGTCTGCAAATCATCCCCAATTTCAATCGGTCCGCCGCCTTTCCTCTACTTGATGCCGGATTGCGCCATGGTGTTCATCACCCGGCTTTGCAGCAGGATGAACAGCACGATATTGGGCAGGAACATGATGAGCGAGGCCGCCGCCGCGATGCCCTGTCCGGCTACGGCGTTGGCGTTGTTGGTCAGGGTGTTCATGTAAAACGCCAGGGTTTTCATGCTTTCGCTGTCGATGAACATGGTGGAGGTTTCGGTGTTGTTCCACACCATCTGGAAGGCCAGAATCCCCGCGGTGGCCACCGCGGGAGCGATGAGCGGCATCACCACCCGCCGGTATACGGTGAATTCCGAGGCGCCGTCCATGGTGGCGGCCTCGATGAGGGAATCGGGGATCTGATCGATAAACTGCTTGACCAGGAATAGCCCGACCGGCATGGCCAGCAGCGGCAGAATATGGGCCAGATAGGTGTTCTGTATTCCCACCGCCTGGATGACCAGGAACCGGGGAATGGCCACCGCCGTGGCCACAAACATCAGGGCGAGATTGTTGATTTCCAGCAGCAGCTTTTTCCCCTTAAAGCGCATTTTGGACAGGGCGTAGCCGCCCATGGTGGAAAACAGAATCGTCAGCGCCACCACCCCGATATGGATATCGGAGGACGCCGTCGCCCCGGCCAGCTTGGAAAAGTTCTCCAGAGTCGGCTGCTGGACGAAAAAGCGGGGTGGGAACGCGAACAGCTCCTCCAAGGGCTTGAAGGCGTGATTGAAGATGAAAATGAGCGGCAGGAGCATAAAAAGGGCCAGGGGGACGAGATACGCGTAGATTTTGATCTGGCTTCTATGAAAGCGGCGGGGGTTGACGTTGGTCACGGTATAGGCCATGCGCTCAGTCCTCCTTGAACAGCCTGCCGGCGAATTTGGAAAACAGATAGATAATGATCAGCAGCACCACCGATATGGCGGAAGCATAGCCCATTTCATAGCGGATAAAGCCGAAATCCTCGATGTGGTTGACCATCAGCTGTCCGGCATATTGCGGCGTGGGATTGGAGCCGCTGAGCTGGACCCCGATGGCCCCCTGCTGAAAGGTGGAGACGATGGCCATAATGGCGCCGAAGAGCATCTGCGGCTTCATGGAGGGGATGGTGATATAGAAAATCTCTTGAAAACGGTTGCGGATCCCATCGATGGCCGCCGCCTCATACAGGCTTCTGTCCACATTGAGCACACCGGCCAGCATAGCCAGGAAGCCCACCCCCATACTGCACCACAGGGCCACCAGAATCATAATCGGCATGAGGAACTGGGTGGATTGCAGAAACACGATAGGCTCGGTGATGATGCCCAGCTGCATGAGGACGCTGTTGATATAGCCCATCTGATCGCCGCTGAACAGCACCCGCCACACCACCGTCATCGCGGTGCCCGCCGTCAGGGAGGGGGAATAAATGATGAGCGCCAGCACCGTCCGCGGACCCTTGGAAATCTGGGAAAGGGACCAGGCCAGGAAAAAGGAAAGCAGGTAACCGCCCGGCCCGACAATGACGGAGAAGACAATGGTGTTGGGCAGCACATGGCGCATGAAGGTGTCGTCCTGCAGCAGCAGATTGATATAATTGGTCAGGCCGGTGAAATGCGGAAACTGGATGGTGTTGAAGTTGGTGAAGGAGAGCAGGATGGCCACAACCACCGGAACGACGATAAAGGTCAGGAAAAGCAGATAATACGGGGCAATAAATAAATAGGGCGCCAGCTTTCTC
>CAKTXU010000274.1 GCA_934630995.1 uncultured Eubacteriales bacterium | reverse complement strand
ATATCAACGCTCGGCGCCGACACGGTGGTCCGCCCTCCGTCCGGCACCGCTTATTCCACCGACCTTTGGGCGCCGGAGCTCCACTATATCCGGGGGGAATGGTATATCTATGTGACGGCCAGGAGCGCGGGCGGCAAGGACGATCACCGTATGCACGTGCTCAAGGGCACCTCCCAGGATCCCACCGCCCCCTTTGCATACGCCGGGACACTGACCGCGCCGTGGTCCATTGACGGCACCGTTCTGGAACACCGGGGGGAGCTGTACTTCCTATGGGCGGGTACCCATGACGGCGGCGGGGAGCGGCTGTATATCGCCCACATGGCCTCACCCACCCGGCTCGACAGCGGCTATGTCTGCATTTCCTCTCCCACCTACGGCTGGGAGCAGGCGGGGGCCAAAATCAACGAGGCCCCGGCGGTGCTCAAGCGAGGCGGCAAGGTGTATGTGGTCTATTCCGCCTCCGACAGCGCCACCGCCGGATATTGCCTGGGGCTTCTGACCCTGGCAGGGACGGATCCCCTCTCCGCCGCAAGCTGGGTGAAATCGAGCGAGCCCATCCTCGTCAGCGGCAAGGACGCCTACGGCCCCGGGCACTGCACCTTCATCGAGGATGCGGAAGGGACGGTATGGGCGGTTTACCACGCCAAGAAAAGCGCCGCCAAAGGCTGGGCCGACCGGCACGGCCGGATGCAGCCGGTGTCCTTCACTACCGACGGTGTGCCTTATTTTGAGGGCGGTACGGCGGCCGCAGCGGATGTGGCCTACTATTTCGCCCTCTCCAAGCGCTAGCTGCTGTTCATGACAGTGCATAGAAAGAGAGCCCCTGTCCGCCATTATATGCGGACAAGGGCTCTTTAAGATATAAAGACAACCGTTTACAGGATCCGCCCCTCCGGACCATATACCCGGACGCTCCAAGGCTCCAGAGTCTCCCCGTCCACCTCATAGGGGGTATGCCGATCCAGATTAGCCGTCACCGAAACGCCGGAGGAAAATACGGTGCGTTGTACCCTGCCGTCCTCCGTCAGGAAACAATGATCCTCCATCCGATCGGTTTTCACCCGGTCCAAAACGAGATTCAGCTTCCGTATCCGTTCTATCATCTCGTCGATGAGGCCGGTTTCAAAGGCGTTGTCCCAGAAGCCGGGCAAAAACATGCCCCTCTCCCCGTAGAGCATAACCATCGCGTCGTCGTAAGCCCGGGAGGGATGGGACAGCCCCCCGTGCTCCCAATGGAAATAGGTGGCGGCACAGTCATGAAACACCAGCTCCCAGAAGGGAATGCGGCAGCGCACGTCCAGATCCACCTTCTCCCCCTGATGATCGACGCCGGGATAGTTCATAACAGCCAGGGAGCCCTCGAAGGTGTTGCACAGGGGAACATAATATTCCGCCGTCCCTTCGGTGTGTACATCCAGCCGGTATTTCTCCCGGGTATAGCGCATACAGTCCTTCCGCAGCTCCGCGGTCTCCAAGCGGGAACAGGGATGGGCGCCGTCGTAGCATTCCCCCTCCGACAGGTTGGTCGTGGCGAAGATATCGAACAGCCGCGCCGCATAAGGGTAGTCCTCCAGCGGGTACCGCCGCATCCGGTAATCCACATACTGACGGGCGAAGCGGGGACAGAGGATATAGGCGGCGTTGCCGGTGTTATCCACCCAGCCCTTGGTATACTCCCCATTGACGGCCACGGCTTTATAGGGCTCCGCGATGTCCACATACTGCGGATTCAGGGCAAACTCTCCCTCCGTGACGCACAGATCCCGGGTGTTTTCGTACTCGTAGAGGGGGATGTGGCTGTATTTCTCCTGATACTCCTGGAGGATCCCCGTTTCCCGCAGCCTTTCGCCCGGGATGTAAGCCACATTGTCCCGGGAGGCGGTGAACTTGACCAGCACATTGGAAATGCCGGCCTCCGTCAGCTTTTCACACAGGGGAAGAAGCTCCCGGATATCCAATCCCGAGTCGATCCGGTGGGTGCCGATGCTCAGGGCAAAGGTGGAATCCCTCTCCGCCTTTTCCCGATAGGTGACGAGATATCCCTTCTCCCTGGCTATCTCCCGGTAAGCCTTGGCCATGTCCACATAGCCGCCCTTCTCCAGAAAACGGAAGCGCACCTGCCTGTCCTCGGCCCACAGCCCCTTGTCCCCGAAAAACTGGAGCTGGGGGAGAAAGGCCGCGCCGGTTCCCACATCGCCCTGGGTATAGCCCACCTTGCAGCACAGGGGAGTATCCGCCAGCAGCATATAGCCGTCGGCATCCTTCCCCCGGCTGCCGCCTATCATGGCCATATTGAGCCCCGGCACCACATAGAACTCACCCAGGGGCACCTTATACTGAATTTCATTGTCCAGCTCCATGGAGGGCACCAGCAGACCGGCATCCTTGGGCAGCACCCAGGACAACCGTTCCTCGCCGGTATGGAAAACCGGCGGATAGACCAGCCTGCCCCGGAAGGGGGCGGCGGCGTCCCCCTGGAAGCTATAGGTCAGGGTGTCCTCCAGAAGGGTTATGCGGCAGCGGACAGGGGGTTGTTCCGCCGCCTCAGGCTGCGGTGGGCGCAGCTCCAGCGTGATACCCTCCTCATCCTGCACGGCGGCGCCGATACACACCACCGGGCCGCTGTGCATATGCCGCAGGACGAGACCCCGGATTTTTCCGCCCGTCTGCAAGCCCGTTAGACGTAGAGTAAGAAGATAGGCGTCGGTGCAGGAGGGCATATCCGCCGCCGGCAAATCGGTTATCCACACGTCCCCTTCCCGCCGGAAGGACAGGGATCGCTCCGCCAGGAAAAAGCCGTCCGAGAGATTCTGCACGGTGGTGTAGTAGGCCACAGCGCCGGAGACGGCGGCATCTCCGGGAAAATCCGCGGTGAGCTCCACCCGGTAATCCCCGGGCTGGATGCCCAGGCCGGGAATGGGGAAGTTGCGCTTCATCCGCACCTCCCACGCCGCCGCACCCGGCTGCGCGTTGAGGCCGCCGTCCCCGTCCCGGCTGAAGCCCTCGGTTTCCCATAGGGCGCCGTCGTGCAGCGCGGCACGCATCACCGGCGCTTTTTCGGGAGGGATGGGGTATGCCTGACGCCAGCGGGTCCCGGTGCGTTTATCCTCCATCTCGCCCAGACCCGTACAAGGGTCCCAATCAAATCGCAGTCTTTCTGATTCCAGCCGCATAGGGCAACGCCTGCCTTTCCTTCATGAACTATAAAAGGGGAGCGCCCCCGCCGTACAAATCCGCCCGAAGGCCTATGCAGCGGCGGGAACGCTCCCTGAGATTTGGATGATGAAGCTTATTTGTCTTTGCGTTTTCTGGTCAGCCACAGAGCGGCCACGCCCGCTGCGGCCAGTCCGGCCACGGGAAGCAGCAGCCCGGCGTCGCCGGTGCCCGGATTGTTGGCGGGGTTGAGATTCTTGATGGATACATCGTCGATGAGCAGCTTGATGGGCTTGTTGTCTTCCTCCTGCCCCTCGCAGCCGCCGCCCAAGACAAAATAGCTGTCCGCCGGGCCGGTGGTGAAGGTCAGGGTAATCCGCTTCTCGCCGCCGATCATGGTGCGGCCGCGGAAGTCGATTTTCAGCGGATCGTCGCCGCCGATAATGGACAGGTTGGTGGCGTCCCAGCGGATCCACATGTCGCCCTCGGCGCTCTTGATCACGCACTGGATGGCGTTGAGATCGGACAGCTCCTCATAGAAGAACTGGAGTTCATACTTGGTGTTGGCCCGCAGCTTGTACTCGTCCATGGAGAGGCCCAGAATAGGCAGCCAGTTGGCGGGATCGTTTTCGAGGAGCAGGGATTTCGTGCCGTTGATGGCGTTTTCCGTCACA
>CAKTXU010000273.1 GCA_934630995.1 uncultured Eubacteriales bacterium | reverse complement strand
ACATTTCCCATTTTTCGCGCCGACTTCGTACACAAAAACGGACCAAATCCCATTTAATCCCATTTTTTCCAATTAGATTTGCCTTTGAATTTTTTTTCGGAAAATTTGTGCATCCAAACAAAAGTTACAGCCTTGTAACCAGCCTGAGGCCTGATTTTTTCGTATAAAATGGAATTATCTGGGCATTATAGGTGGGGGTCTTGTCTTTTTTGTATGATTTATATTTATTTTAATGAATATTTATTAGTTTCCAAATCTATTTCCAGTTTTCAAATCCCTCGACGGCGAACTTCCCTCCCCCATTTCCGTTTCATTTTGTGGCTTTTCAACCCCATTCCGCCCCACCGGAACGAAAAAGCACAGGCCGGATTGGAAATTCCGCTCTGTGCTTTCAGCTAGGTTAAAAAGGTCCGGCTAATGCCGGCCCTTTTCCCCTAGCTGAACAAACGGTGGACAAATCCCCTGCATTTGTCCACCGCTTGACGCCTGCGGGCGGGTGATTGTTGCGCGAGAGGGGAACCCTGACGGTTCCCCCTCACACTCCCCCTCCCTCCGCTATTCTTTCGCAACAATTTAAAAGCACAGATCGGATTGGATATTCCGCTCTGTGCTTTTTTATTTTACGTGAATTGTTTTTTACATGAATTGTCTTCTGATTTGGCAGTGATACAGCCGCTTAATTGTCCATATCGGAGGCGGGCTGCATCTCCAGCGTCTCCAGCGCCTCGGTCAGCAGCGTTCCGTTTTCCAGGACAAGATGGCCATTGTCGTGAAAATGAACGGGAACGATGTCGGAATGGGTGTACTTTTTTATATCCCGCATCCGGAAACGGTCGTCTGGCGTGGTGAAGGTAAAGGCGGCCCCCCGTCTTTTGGCGCGTCCGGTGCGGCCTATACGGTGCAGATAATACTCATTTTCGTCCGGTATATCGTAATTGAAGACCGCCTCCACATCATCCACATCGATCCCCCGGGCCGCCACGTCGGTGGCTACCAGAATCTCAAACCTTCCCTCCCGGAAACCGCTCATGACCTGATTGCGCTGGGACTGGGGGATATCCCCGTGGAGGCAGTCCACCGAGCGGCCCTGCTTGTGCAGCCGATCGCTTAACCGGCGGACGGTGTTCTTCATATTACAGAAAACCATTACCCGTTTAAAACCGAACTCATCGATGATGCGACCCATGTCCTGAAGCCGCCTATCCCCTGAGGAAAGCAGCGAGAACTGGGCGATTTGCGGACGGCTGTCCCCCTCCGCGGCCACATTTATCTCCACCGCATCGTGCTGATATTCCCAGGCCACATCCATGACCTCCCGGGAGATGGTGGCGCTGAACATCACCACCTGGGTATCGCCGGGGGTGGTATTGAGAATCCGCCGCACATCCTTGATAAAGCCCATTTTCAGCATCTCGTCCGCCTCATCCAGCACGGCTGTATAAACATTTCCCAGCCAGACGGTCCCGCGCCCCATGTGATCCAGCAGCCGCCCCGGCGTGGCCACCACAATATGGGGATTCTTTTTCAAAGCGTTCAGCTGCTTGACAATCGGCTGGCCGCCGTAGATAGACGCGATCCGCACATCCGGGCGGAAGGCGGCCAGGGCACGAAGCTCCTCGGTTATCTGGATACACAGCTCCCGGGTGGGGCAGAGAATGACCGCCTGTATATCCTGTAAATCCGGCCGAAGGGTTTCCAGCAGCGGTATGCCGAAGGCGCAGGTTTTTCCCGTACCGGTGGGGGCCTTGGCGATGACGTCGTATCCCTCCAGCATCGGGGGGATGGTCTGCGCCTGTACCGGCGTGGGGGCGGAAAAGCCCATCCGGGTCACAGCCTTGAGAATTTCAGGGCTGAGTTCCAGCTCTTCAAAGCTGGCGAATTCTTCGGTCATGTTTTCCTATCCTTTCTCTCAGGGCATCCTGGCCCTGCGCAGAATGGACAGGGCAGCATATAAACCACGCCCTATTGTAGCACACTTTCCTTCACACAACAAGACGCATCTATTTATTCCTATAATATAAGGATTCACAGGATGAGCTTCCAAATCAAAAACTCCGTCATATCCTTCAACACCTCATCTACCGACGGCTCCACTGCCAGCCCGCCGGCCGCCTTGAATTTGTGATTGGCATTTTCCACCGGATGATACTCCACCGCCATCCCCGCCTTCTCCGCCGCCTCGACAAAGGAGGCCGCCTGGGCGATGGGAACGATGTCGTCCTTTGTGCCGTGAGCCATAAACAGCGGCGGGGCCTTTTTGTGAATATGGTTGATGGGAGAGGCATCCCGATAGGCCCCCGGCAGTTCCTCCACGGTGCCGCCGAACAGAGCTTGCAGCAGCTCCGCCGCCTCCTTCCGGTCCTCCTCCTCCTCATAGACGTCCAGGTTGAGGAAGTCCGTGGGAGCACACAGCGCGACGCCGCATTTGATATGGAAATCCGTCCCGGCCAGCTCCTCGTCGGAGCCGTAGTCCGTCCCCGCCAGGGCCATCATCAGCGATATTTGCCCTCCCGCAGAGGCACCGAAGGCGCAGAAACGATTTTTATCCACCCCGTATTCCGCGGCATGTGCCGCCACGAACCGGATGGCGTCCGCGCAATCGTCCAGAAACGCGGGATAGACGGTGCTGTCGTCCGTCAGACGATACTCCACACTGACAATGGTCAGCCCATAATCCAGCACGGCTTTCACCACATCGTCGTCATCCAGCTCCTTATCCCCACTGTTCCAGCTGCCGCCGTGGTAGTAAAAAACCGCCGGCGACTGGGTGAACAGCCGGCGCCCGGGCTGATAGATATCCATATGCAGCGCCCGCCCATCCACGGTTTTATAGACCACATCCCTGTGGATTTCCCCTTTTGCCGGCGCGGCAAACCATCCCGGGAGATTCACCTTCCAGTACAGCACCAAGCCAACGGCCGTCAGCAGAACCGCGAGGAACAGGCATAGCAGCGCTGTCAGGGTTATCCGGCAAGCCTTTTTGACACGTGGACGCATGAGAATTCCTCCTTCTCGGCAGTAATAATGATTTACGCCTATTGTAGCATGCCTTCCTGCATTCAACAAGCCGCCCTTTATATATATGTATAAAAGGCGTTGCGCACCGCCCTTTTTCATGCTACCATAAGGAGGAACGACATCAGCTTGGAAGGATGATCCGTAAATGAAGGTTGTCATCATCGGCGGCGTGGCGGGCGGCGCCTCAGCTGCGGCACGACTCCGCCGTCTGAACGAAGAGGCCGAAATCGTCCTGCTGGAGCGGGGAGATGCTATCTCCTACGCCAACTGCGGCCTGCCCTATTATATCGGCGGGGATATCACCGACGAAGAAGCCCTGACCGTCCAGACACCCCAGGGCTTCCGCAGCCGTTTCCGCATCGATGTGCGCACGGGCGAGGAGGCGGTTTCCATCGACAGGGAGAAAAAGACCGTGGCCGTCCGTCGGAAAAACGGCGCTGTATATACGGAAACCTACGATGTGCTTTTGCTCTCCCCAGGCGCGGAACCGGTGCGTCCCCCTCTTCCCGGCTTGGACGATCCCCGGGTTTTCACCCTGCGCACCATTCCCGACACCCTGCGTATCAAACGGTTTATCGAGGAGACAAGACCCCGTGCCGCCCTGGTGGTGGGCGGCGGCTATATCGGCGCCGAAATGGCGGAGAACCTGGCCCGGGCCGGACTCCAGGTCACCGTCGCCGAGCTGGCGGACCATCTCATCCCGCCCTTGGATTATGACATGGCCTGCGGCGTCCACCAATATCTGCGCTCAAAGGGAATCCGCCTGCTGCTGAATACCGGCCTGTCCGGTCTGATACCCGAGGCGGGGGGCCTGCGGGCCAATCTGGGGACG
>CAKTXU010000272.1 GCA_934630995.1 uncultured Eubacteriales bacterium | reverse complement strand
GCCTGGAGCAGCTCGTCCCGGTCAATCCGGCGGATCAGGCTGCGGGCGTTGTGGTGGGTCGTGATATAAGTGGGGTCCTCGGAAAGGATATAACCGACGATCTGGCTGACAGGGTTATACCCCTTTTCCTTCAGGGCCGAGATAGCTTTCTCCCTGGTTGCGATGATTTCTTCATCGGTTTTTCCAGCCATCGGCTGGGACAGCATAGCTTTCATGTCTTACACCTCCGGCTCCACCAGGGTTTCCTTGCCGTCGTAGCTGCGCACGCTGTGGACCAGATGGGTCTTGTACCGCACCCCGTCGTTGGCCAGGGTCATGGTATAGGCCGCCAGCTGCATGGGGGTTATCTGGTTACGGGCCTGGCCGATGGCGAACTGGAGGGTGTCGGCCGCATACCAGTCGTCCCCCACCGAGCGCCGGTATTCGGGGCTGTCCAGGATGCCGGGGGATTCCCCCACCTCCACGCCCGTCCTCTGCCCGAAGCCGAACTGGGCGGCGTAGCGGGCCATGGTATCGATGGTGGTCTGCCGCCCCACGTCGTAAAAGTAGTAGTTGCAGCTCACCTGCAGCGCCCGGATGATGTTGAGGGTGCCGTGGTGGGACATGCAGTTGATGGGAAAGCCGGTATAATAGTCGTAGGTTTTTTTGCAATAGATGGTCCAGCTTGGGGTGATGACCCCCTCGGTCAGGGCGGCCAGGGACACCAGCGGCTTCATCGTCGAGCCGATGGCGAAGCCGCCGCTGAGCGCCCGGTTGAAGAGGGGTTTGTCCGGATCGGCCAGCAGGGCGGCGTAATCCTGGTTATAGGTGGACAGGTCGTAGCCCGGCCAGCTGGCGCAGGCCAGGACGCTGCCGTCCCGGGGATCCAGGGCCACCACCGAGCCGCTGCGCACGTCGTGGCCGTTGTTGGCGAACTCCCCGCGCTCGGTGGCGGGAAGCTGCCGCAGGGCGAGGATTTCCTCCTCCAGGGCCTCCTGGGCCGCCTGCTGGAGCCGGGAATCCAGGGTCAGCACCACCGTGTTTCCGGGGACGGGGGCCTTGGTCTCCTGCTTTCCCTGCACGGCGCCGGAGGCGTCCTTGACGATGGTGGTGGTGCCGGTGACGCCGCGCAGGGCGTCCTCCATGGCCCCCTCGATCCCGCTCTTGCCCAGCAGGTCGTTCATCTGGTAGCCCTTTTCCTTCAAATCGGCGTATTCCTCCGCATAGATGGGGCCCACGGTGCCGATGAGATGGGGGGCCAGGGTGCCGTCCACATATTCCCGCACCGGGGCGGTCTGGATGTTGACGCCGATGAAAATCGCGTTGTTCTCCTGGATTTTATACATCGTGTCCCGGGAGATATCGCTGGAGAAGGTGAAGGGATTGGATTCGGAGAACTGGCGGATTTCCATTTCATATTGTACGCCCGCCGCCGTCCGCTGATCCGCCGCCGGATAATTCTCCAGCCTGTACCGCTCCACCAGGGCGGCCATGCAGTTGTCCGCCGTGGCGTATTCGGCCAGGCCCAGCAGCTCCTTCAGGCCCGCTATCCGGCTGTCCCGATCCTCCTCGAAGGCGTAGGGGGCTTCCCGGGTGACGGGCAGGGAGTCGTTCCACTCCTCCCCCGCCTGGGAGAGCAGGCCGGCCAGGGCCAGGATGATGCCGTTCTGCCGCTTGCGCTGCTCCACATCCTCGCCCTTGGGGAAATAGGCCCGGTCGATGACCACCGAAAAGCTGGTCCGGTTCACCGCCAGGGGCCGCATGTTGCGGTCGAGGATTTCCCCCCTCGACGCGGGGATCGAGACGGACACGCTGGTATTTTTATGCGCGATGGCGGCGTACTCGTCCCCTTCCACGATCTGTATCTGGAACAGGCGGAAGGCATACAGGACGAAAACCAGGGCGATGGCCCCGGCCATGACGCCGATCCGGCGCTTGTTTATCTTGTTGAGGGGATTGTTGTTATCCACCTTGCAATCCTTTCCTTCACGATGGCTATTCCCGGCGCCGCAGGAGGCCGGCGATGAGGTAGACCAGCCCGTACACCAGGGGGGATATCACCAGGGTATACCCCAAATCCGGCAGGGTCAGACGCACCAGGACGAACAGAGGGTCCTCCAGGCCCAGCAGGAGATAATTGAAAAACCAGTCCGCCAGACCCTGCAACACGAGGGCGCCGCTGGTGAGCAGCAGCGCCGACAGCAGGTTGTTGCGGATGAGCAGGCGCACCAGCAGCCCGCAGGCGCAGCCGATAAAAAGCAGCAGCAGGGCGCTGAAGCCCAGCAGCCGGTCGGCATACAAATCCCACAGCAGCCCGGCGGCCACCCCGGCCGCCGCGCCCCCCACGGGGCCGGCGAACATGGAGATGCACACCGTCAGCGGGATCATCAGCAGGAGGGACGCCCCCCACGGCGTGGGCAGCAGGCGGGGAGTGGACTGCAAAATCGAGAAAAGGAGGATGAGCAGCCCGTAGGCCGTCCATTTGAGGTACCGGCCCGCCAGGCGGGGCACCGGATTTTTGCGGATTTTGTCTTCCTCGTCCATGCTTCCCCTCCTAGTCGTTCGCCGGTTATTCCCCGCCGCCCTTTTCCGCGAAATCCGTGATGACGAACACGTCGATGACGTTCTTGATATCGGCAAAGGGTTTGATTTTGGCGGTCAGGGTCATGCCGTCGGTATCCGGCTCCACCGATTGGATGCTGCCGATGAGCAGCCCCTTGGGATACACCCCTCCCCGGCCGGAGGTCACCACATAGTCCCCCACGGCGGTGCCCGCCTCCCGGGAGAGATAATCCACCCGCAGCAGCCCCTGCTGGGCCGGGACCACGGAGCCGGTGGTGGTGCCGTCGTCCCCGCTGCGGCTGATGTAGGCGCCCACATTGGTGGAGGGGTCCAGGATGGTGCGCACCTTGGCGGAATTGAGCGTCACGTCGTAGACCACGCCCACAAGCCCGGCCGGCGTGATGACCGGGTCGCCGTTCTTCACGCCCTTGAGGGAGCCGGAATTGATGGTGAAATTATAGAATCTGCCCGCCGGATCGGCGGCCACCACCCGCGCGTCGGCAAACTGATAATCGGGGTTGGCCTCCTTGAGCTCCAGGAACTGGCGGTACAGCTCCAACTGCCGCCGGGTCTCGTCAAGCTCCACCTGGTTCTGCCGGAGCCGGTTTATCTCCTCCTGCAGCGCCGCGTTCTGCTCCCGCAGCTCCGCGGAGCCGCCGAAGCCGCCGAAAAACCCGCTCACGCCGTTGGAAATCGCCGCCCCCAGGGATTGCAGCGGGGTGACGATGGCGCCGATAATGGTATCCGGAATGGTGGCGGCGCCGCCCGTGGAGGCGGCATAAATCATGATTCCCACCAGGAAGAGCGCCACGACGGCCAGCACCTTGAACCCGAGGCTTTTAAAAAAGTCCTTCATGCCTTCGAAGCGTACCCCCTGACACTCGGCAGCCAGCTAAGCCTGCCGGAATCCGCCGGAATACCCGTGCCTACCTGGCGGCGCGGTTGGATCGGAAGTTACTGACCATTCCCAAATCCAGACATTTTCCGGTGCCCACGGCCACGCAGTCCAGAGGATTTTCCGCCACATGGACCGGCATGCCGGTTTCCCGGTTGATGAGCACATCCAGCCCCCGCAGCAGCGCGCCGCCGCCGGTGAGCATGATGCCGTTGTCGATGATATCCGCCGACAGCTCGGGCGGCGTGGTCTCCAGGGTGGAGCGGATGGCGTCCACGATGGCCCCCACCGGATCGGCCAGAGCCTCCCGGATCTCCTCGGAGGAGACGGTGATGCTCTTGGGCAGGCCGTCCACCAGGTTGCGGCCCTTGACCTCCAGGACGCTCTCGTCCTCGTAGGGGAAGGCGGAGCCGATGCTGATTTTGATGTT
>CAKTXU010000271.1 GCA_934630995.1 uncultured Eubacteriales bacterium | reverse complement strand
ACTTTCCTACCTCTATAGGCTATCATGTTTACCAACGGTTGTCAATAAATAACGAAATTTATAATTATAAATAATTCAAATACTACAATTATTATGAGTATATCAAATAAATAATCGTATATTTCGGTTGACATGCCTGTATTCTACTGTTATAATTCAATTGATTCCCAAATTCATTATTATATTCATAATTATCTATTAAGGAGGAAGTACTATGCGGCGCATCTCAAGCAAGTGTCTGAGTCTTCTGCTGGCCTCCACCCTGCTGCTTGGCGTTGTTCCCGGCGGTCTGAGCGGTGCGTTCCCTGCCGTGGCCCTGGAGGCGGAACCCCTGGGGGTCGTCATCAGCGGAGACGAGGTCAGCCCGATGGCTGTCAACAGAGGCGTGACCAAATCGCTCGACACAGACAATAAGAAGGAAGGCACCGGCTCCCTGCGGCTGGAAAACGCCCAGACCGGCCAGGTGGATCTGTCCATCTGGGGAGGCAGCGGCTATTTCTCGACAGGCAGGGATATCCGCCTCACCGGCTCACCGGCCATCTCCGCCTGGATCTACATAGAGGATGTTTCTGCCCTTACACAGTTCACCTTCGAGGTCTATGAAAATACCACCCGCAATATCCTATGGCTCACCTCCGGTCAAGGCTATACGGCCAATAACTTCCAGAACGGCTGGAACAAGCTGATGGTTCCCATCCCCACAGAAAATTATGCAGGCTGGGCTGAAAAAAGCCACGACGGCCTGCTCTATCAACTGGACGGCAGTGGCGTGGCGCTGAATGCCGTCACCTCCTTTACGGTTGGTGTAAAACTGAACGGCCCGGGCGCCGTGCTGCTGGACGACATCAAAATCATCGATTTGGACGCCGAGCCGCCTTTTGATCCCACGCCGGTGGAACTGGGGATGATTTTCAGCGGCGACACTCCTCTGAAAATGGCGGTCAACGGCGGCGTTGTGGCCACGGTAAACACGACGAATAAAAAGGCAGGCGCCGGTTCCCTGGAACTCGCCTCCTTCACCGGCACCGATTTGTCGGTCTGGGGCGGCTCCAGCTATTTCGAAGTGGGCCGGGACATCGACTTGACCGGCGCCGTGCTGCCGGCTGTCTGCGCCTGGGTGTATATCGAGGATGTCGCCAACCTGAACCGCCTCACCTTCACGGTGACGGACAATGAAGGCAACAAAGCCATGCTTTGGCTCACCTCAGGCGCCGGCTACAAGGAGAAAAATTTTAAAACCGGCTGGAACCAACTCGTGGTGCCCCTCCCCAACGGCCCCTATACCGCCTGGGAGGAGGACAAGTGCGGCAACCTCGTTTACCAGATGGACGGCAACGGGGCGGCCCTCACCGCTGTGGCTTCCTTCACCGTAGGATTGGTCACCAACGCCCCCGGTACCGTGCTGCTGGACGACGTAAAAATCACCGATATCCGCGTCATGCCAAAGCCCGAGCCGGTGATGGGCGATATCGCCACGATTATCAGCGGCAGCAATAAGATAAATATGGCTGCCGGCGATAACCTGGAGGTATCGCTGGCAGCCGTGGAAACGCCCACTAGTAAAAACAGCGCCTTAAAGCTTTCTTACACCTCCCAAGAAGGCGGCAGCTCCAGTATTTGGGGCGGCGGGCCCTCCTTTGACTGCGGACAAACCATCGATTTGCAGGATGCCACAAGACCCGCCCTAGACGCCTGGATTTATTTCGACGACCTAGATAAAATTTCCGGAGGCGTTTTTGACCTGATGGATGGTTCGGCGCGGATAATGCTTTGGTTTGCCGGCGATAACTATTCCAAAGAGCTGAACTTTGAAACCGGCTGGAATCATGTGGTAATCCCCCTGCCCACCAGCGACTATGAACAATGGGAGAGAAGGGAGTACGGCGGTCTGCTTTACGGTATTGATGGGAGCGGTTATTTTCAGAAAGAGCTCTCTCATTTTTCCATCATGTTCCGCTTTACCGGTTCCACCTACGTGCTGCTGAGCGATGTCAAAATCGTCGAGCTGGGAAAGGAAGAAGAGGCGGAACAGCCCGCGCTGCAGATGTCGTCCTTGTACGCCGACAGCATGATTTTCCAGCGGAACAAACCCGTTCCCTTTAACGGTAAGGCCGTCCCGGGCGCCACGGTGAAGGTCAGCCTGCTGGCGCCATCCGGCGAAACGATCCGCACCGGCGCCGTCTCCGCCGGTGAAGACGGGAACTGGTCGCTGGAGCTTGCCGCCATGGAAGGATCCTTCACCCCTTACACGGTAGTTGTTGAGAGCGAAGGCGACACCATTTTGCTGGAGGATGTCAAATTCGGCGAACTGTGGCTGGCGGCGGGCCAGTCCAATATGGAATACTTTATGTATGGAACCAGGGATGTGACCGAGCGCGTCAACGACGCACTGGCTCCCGCCAATGCCCAGCGCAGCGGCAATATCCGCATGTACACCATCCGGATGCACAGCTCCCTGGAGGATGTTTCCTACGACGCGGTGGACAGTGTGGCAAGCGGCGTCTGGCGCACCGCCGACAAGCGGCAGAACGTCAGGCTGATGTCGGGCGTGGCCTATTCCTATGCGGTGAATCTGTATGATAAGCTGAACCAGGGCGGCGTGGAATGCCCCATCGGGATCCTGGCCATCACCCGGGGTGCCACCGGCATTGAAAGCTGGATGTCCCGGGAATCCTTGGACCGGGTGCCGGAATTCCGGGACACCGTCAAGCCCTATGCCGATTTCACTAACTGGAACAGCAGCATTTTCGGCGACAAAGCCAATCAGGCCACCGCCATGTACAACAATTATCTGTTTCCCTGCTTCTCCCTCAATATCGGCGGGATCCTGTGGTATCAAGGGGAAAACAACTACAACCAGTACGCCGTTTACGGCAGCGCCATGAAGGAAATGATCCGGGATTATCGGGAAAAATTCGCCTCCGGTGAAGCAGACGAGGTCATCCCCTTCGTCAATTTCCAATTGGCCCCCCATGGCGTCTGGAACGATCCCGCCAACGGCTATCCGCAGGAATTGCTGGGGTATTTCTGGGATATGCAGAACGCCCTGCGCCGGGAAATCGATGCTTACAGCATTGTGCCTGTCTATGATTTGCCCTTGGACTATGCGTCTGACAATTCGCCCATCCATCCCTATGACAAGTGGCCCCTGGGCGCCAGGGCCGCGGACATCGTCTGCGCCGGGTATTTCGACCGCACAGGCGACATCGTCCCCGACGTCAAAAGTGTCCGGGTCGAGAACGGCAAGCTGATTATCACCTTTGACAACGTCGGCTCCGGTCTGAAAATAAGGGGAGACGCCCCCTCCCTCCACGGCTTCGCCGTCTGCGGCGCTGACCGCATCTTTGTGGACGCGAAAGCCGAAATCACAGGCCCCGACACCATCTCGGTCTGGAATCCCACCATAACCGAACCGGCGGCAGCCACCTACGGTTTTGCTAATTTTAACGCCGTGTCCAACCTCTATAACGGATACGGTATCCCCGTTCCGCCCTTCCGTACCGATCGGCAAACCTCCGCGTATTACTCTCTTAAGGTGTGGCAGTACTGCGACGATGAAACCGTCTGGGCCAATTACAACGCTTACGGCAATTCGACGGGTGCCTATCTGAACACCTGGCAGGCAGGTACCGTCACCGCCGGAAAACCCGTCGTCCGCTCCTTCGACACCAGCGTCAAAACCGAGGGGACAGCCTCCCTGAAGCTCTCCTATGAGGCCGGAAGCGGCGCCGTAGCCGTGGAGCCGGTGCTGGAATACCGCGCCGCCGATAATCAGGGAATCCCCTCCATGTACAACCAGCTTGAGCAGTATAAAACCATGTCCTTCGACGTATACAACCCCGACGGACGGGAAAAACGCTTTACGGGC
>CAKTXU010000270.1 GCA_934630995.1 uncultured Eubacteriales bacterium | reverse complement strand
GCCTGGTTTTTCCCGCCGTCGATGAACCCGTTGATGGCCCAGGAGGACGTCCACATCAGATTCGCCCGCGCCTCATAGTTTTCCGGCTCCCGCATGGCGATCGGCGCGTACCGGAGGATGGTTTTCATCATCCCCTCCATGAAGCAGTCCAGCATGTACAAATCCTGTTCTGTATTGAAGTATACCTCCAGGATATGGGACAGCATATCCGCCGCGCCGCAGGCCGTCTGATAGGGGCTTACGGTATAGGTGGCGGTCGGATCGAGGAAGGAAACCTTCGGCAGCAGCGGCGCCTCCATACGGCCAATCTTATCCCGTGTATCCGGATTGCTGATGACGCCGCCGCAGTCCATCTCGGAGCCGGTGGCCGCCAGGGTGAGCACCGTCACGACGGGCAGCGCCTTTTCAATCGGCGCCCATTCGGACAGAAACTTCCAGGGATCAAAATCCACCAGGGCGCCCGCCGCCATATATTTGGTGGCATCCAGTACCGACCCGCCGCCCACGGCCAGCAGCACGTCTATCTGTTCCCTTTTACATAGCTCCGCCCCCTGCCTGACAGAGTCGATGCGAGGATTGGGGGCAATACCCGACAACTCGAAGAGCTCCAGCCCCGCCTTTTTGATTTCAGCCGTGACCGCTTCATACAAGCCGGTCTTTTTGATGGAGCCGCCGCCATAGGTGAGCAGGACGCGCTTGCCGAATCGGCTCAGCTCCTCGCCCAGATGCACGAGCTGATTTTCGCCGAAGTATACCTTCACCGGGATATCGTATATAAAGCTGTTCATGCCATCATTACCTTTCCTTCATTCAAGAGTATGATAGGCGTCGTCGGTGACGGCCTCCAGCCACTCATTGACGGCGTCTTCGGCGGGGATCTCTACAGCCAGATGGGAAAACCAGCCGTCTTTAGTGGCGCCGTGCCAATGCTTCACCTCTGGCGGTATATGGACCACGTCGCCGGGGCGCAGCCGCTGCGCGGGCTTGCCCCATGCCTGATACCATCCCTCGCCGCCGGTGCACAGCAGGATCTGGCCCCCCTTGTGATGGATGTGCCAGTTGTTGCGGCAGCCCGGCTCAAAGGTGACGTTACCGATGACGACGCCCTCGGTGGACAGCATGTTCAAATAGCTCTGGCCGGTAAAATAGGGAGCGTATGCCTCATTCTTATCCCCCATTGGAAATACACTGCGGGTTTTCTTTTCCATAGCCTCCGCTACCCTTTCCCTTTCTTTCGCGGCTTCATCGACGCACCGCAGAGCGTTCAGACTGCGGGGATAGCCGATATACGGCAGACATTGGGAAAGGACGGCGATCAGGAATGTCCTGTCGTTGCCGAGACGCAGGTTGGCCGCCGCGTGGCTGGTCAGCTGCGGCTCACAGCCTCCAAACGCCGCCAGGATACAGAAAGTGATCATCTCCCGCTGCCGATAATCTAGCCCGGTGCGCGTGTAATAGTCACCGAAGCAGTTACTTGCCAGCCACCGGTTGATGTGTCGGGTTTCCTCCGGACCGGATTTCCAGAAGTCCCGCATAGTCTCTCCAAAGATGTCCACCTGCGCCTGCGTCCCCGCTTCCCTGCGATTTTCAGCTGTGGTGGTCGTCTGCCCTGCAAGGGGCAGCTTCACGCCCCTTTTCGTCAGGAATTCATTCGTGATCTGCAGGAAAGGCAGCACCCGGGCGATGCCGAGGTACGCCGTCGCCTGATAGACAACCTCCTTGATTTCAACCGGCGTGATCCCCGCCTCAAAAGCCGCCGGAAGCATATTGCGAAATTCCGTCTCACCTTGACACCCCAGAAGCGCGGCTAGAATCGCCGTCAGGCGGGTTTTGTTCTCCAGCGCGCCATGGACAGACGCCTCGCCGAAGGCAAAGCTGTCAAACCGCTCGATAAATTCGGGGTCCGTTTCCAAAAGCGGTTCATGAATGGACTTTATGACATCTGTCATAGCCGTATCCTCCCTTCTTTTGATAGTTTATTTCGAGGTGATCCATGCCCGGATGGCCTCTTGCGCCTCGTTTACCTTTCCGCCGGTGACCGCCAGCCCCTTTTCCACCCGTGCGTGCGGGCAAAGCCGGCGGATATCCTCTTCACTGCTGCCCAGCCCGCTGCCCTCGTGTGTGCAGAAGGGCCGTATGGTTTTCCCCGCGCAATCGAATTTTTCCAAGAAGGTGAACACCGCCATCGGCATGGTACCCCAGTAGTTCGGGTAGCCGAGATAAAGGGTGTCATAGGCCTCCCAGTTTTGGGGATAGGCCTTAAGCTCTGGTCTGGCCTCCCGCCGCTTGTCCTGCCTGGCCTCCTCGATGCATGCCGAATAGTCTGCGGAATAGGGGACAAGCGGCTCCAGCTTGAATAGGTCGGCGCCGGTGATGTCCCGTATCATCCCGGCAGCCCTCTCCGTATTGCCGATTCGCAGGTTCTTGATGGCGCCGTTGACATAGTTGTTTCCCTCACGGGAGAAATAGACGATAATGGATGGCATATGCTCCAGACCCCTTTCCTTTTTCGCTTATAGTATACAACCGGAATCCCTTGACAGGGAATTTCCGATTGGTTACAATGGTATAAACTATAAGTTTAAGCGAGGAGGCGCGCATCGCATGGTGAATCCCTTGCTGGAGGCGTTTCTCTGCGTAGCCGACTGCGGCAGCTTCACGAAGGCGGCCGAAAAGCTGTATATTTCTCCCACAGCCGTGATGAAGCAGATGAATGTGCTCGAACAGCAGCTGGGCCTGTCGCTTTTCAGGCGCACCAGTCATGGCGTCAGGCTGACGCCGGCCGGCGAGTCGATTTATAAAGACGCGAAATTTATTTTGGACTACTCACACAAGGCGTTGGAGAAAGCCCGACAGCTTGTGGACGCGGAGAACTTCACGATCTGTGTCGGCACCTCCATGCTCAATCCCTGCAAGGTGTTTATGGATCTGTGGTATCAGGTGAGCGATCGCTTTCCACAGTATAAAATCCATATCGTTCCCTTTGAGGACAGCCATGAGGGGATTCTGGAGGAGATAGCCGCCATCGGGGTGAAGTACGATTTTCTGGTGGGGGTGTGCGATTCCGTACAGTGGCTGGCCCGCTGTAACTTCTTTCCGCTGGGGGAATACCGCCGCTGCTGCGCCGTTCCCATGGGACATCGGCTGGCATCCCGAAAGACTCTGGCTTTGACGGATCTGTATGGCGAGACGCTGATGATGGTAAAGCGGGGGGATTCGCCCGGCAATGACCGTGTCCGGGACGAGCTTGAACGGAACCATCCCCAGATCCGTATTGAGGACACGCCGCGCTTTTACGATATCGGGGTATTCAACCGCTGCGAAGAGAATAACTATATTTTGTCCATTCCGGAATGCTGGAGGGATATCCATCCCTCCCTGGTGGCCATTCCGGTTGATTGGGGCTTCAACATCCCCTACGGACTTTTGTACGCGCTCGACCCGCCGCCGGATATTTTGCAATTTTTGGAAGCTCTGAAAACCGTTCCGATGAATGAACTGAAAGGATGAACAAAGCCCTGCGCTTGCTTCACAGCAAGCGCAGGGCTTTTGAATCCGGCTTTTCCATTCGCCTTATTTCGCTCCGTCCCCGAACATGACGATGCCCCGTTCCGCATCCAGGGTGACGGTAGTGCCGCTCTTGAGAATTTTTGTAGCGTTTTCCGCGTCCACCAGAACGGGAAGCTCCAGGGCCATTCCCACGATGGCGGCGTGGCTGTTGAGTCCCGGCGTTTCGGTGATGATGCCGCCGGCTTCTTTGAGCAGATGCAGGATACGGTTGCTGGTCTGGGGGACAACCAGGATGTCTCCGGGACGGAAATGATCGAGGGCGTCGTCCTCATCCAGGGCGACACAGAGGTTGCCGCAGGCGGAATAGCCG
>CAKTXU010000269.1 GCA_934630995.1 uncultured Eubacteriales bacterium | reverse complement strand
ATGCAACACGCCGCCGCTTGCTTTTTCCAGCGTTTTCCGGTATGATGGAGGCGCCCCCTTCTAGGGGTGGAAAGGATGGAGGGACATGCGGGGAATGCGTCAAAGCGGTCGGAAAACAGATTACGAGAGGGCGCGGGAAATATTGGCCCGGGCGGAGTACGGCGTACTGTCCACCACCTGCGACGACGGCTTGCCCTATGGGGTGCCGCTGTCCTTTGTGCTGACGGGTTTCAGCCTTTATTTTCACTGCGCGCCGGAAGGGCAGAAGCTGGACAACATCATGCACGACAGCCGCGCCTGCCTGACAGCGGTAACCGCCGCCAGAAATCTGGGAAACCGGCTGAGCATGGCCTATGAAAGCGCCATGGCCTTCGGCACCGTAAGGCCGGTGTATCCGGAGGACGAACGGCAGGCGGCCCTGCGGCTCCTATGCGACAAATACGCGCCGGAAATGCCTCAGGCGGCCCTGAACGCCTATCTCAAAAAGCAAGGCCCCAACACCATCGTCCTGCGGATGGACGTGGAGTACATCGTGGGCAAGGCCGCGCATATGGAGGAACTGAAAGAGCAAAAGGAAGGCCCGTCGGAATGATCCGCCGGGCCTTCGTCATATGGTTTTCAATTATCAATCCGTGAAAAGCTGCACCCAGTTGGTACGGTATCCTCCGCCTTCCACATAACCCACGCCGATTTTTCCATAGTTGGCGTTGAGAATATTGGAACGATGACCAGAGGAATTCATCCATCCCTCCACCACCTGCTGCGGCGTGGAATAGCCCGCCGCGATATTCTCGCCCGCTGTACGGTAGACCACCCCGGCCTCTTGCAATGCTGTAAAGCAGGACGCGCCATTCGGCCGGGTCTGATCGAACACCTCGATGATTTCAGCCGCCCGCACCTGAGCCGCCTTTTCAATGGATTCACTGTAGGCCAGCGGCGTAAGGCCATATTTTGCCCTCTCTGCATTGACCAGCCGCGCCACCTCCCGCTGGAAGTTGGATTCCGGTACGGAGGGGGCCGCCGTCGTAGAGGCGGTGGTACGACCAGTTGTTGACTTTCCGACTGTCGTCGAGGGGGGACGCCGCGGCGTGGTGGCGGATGTAGAAGTAATCGTGTTTTTTGAAGCTATCGTCGTTTGCGAATTATCCGTAAGGGTGCTTGTCGTGAATAGATCGGCAGCCGACGACGCCGTCGTACCGTTCTCAGCCGTATTGCTCCCGCCGATCGTCGACACCTCTTCAGCGCCCGGTTCTTCTTCCACACCTCCGGGGAATGCCTGCACAAACTCCTGAGTAGAAACCGAAGCGGATTCCGCCGAAAATCTTTTCTCTTGCGAAAGCTCATTGGAAGAAACCTCTTGCTGACAGCCGCTCACAGCCACAACCAGTATAACGATTAACGATAAAAAGAAAAATTGATTTTTCATTGGTCCTCCCGGCATGTTGCCAAACATCTTCGGTATCATGTTACCATGCTTGGAAGAGCGGGTCAACCGGCCAAATCCTTCCTTCGGCGGGCTTCACGCTCCAGCCGGCCGCGTCCGGTATCCTCCCGGTTCATGGCAAACACCATCGGACAGAGCAGCACCAGAGCCGTCAGGTTGGGAATGACCATCAGGCCGTTGAATACGTCTGACAGCGCCCATATTACATCCGAACGGAACAGGCTGCCGAGGAAAACGAAGCCCACCACAAGCCCCTTATATACCGGCACCGCCGCCGGGCTTCGGAACAGATACCGGATATTGGTTTCGCCGTAATAGGTCCAGCTGATGATGGTGGAAAAGGCGAAAAAGAGCAAGCATAGGGCGATGAAGGGACCACCGAACCCGCCCAGGGAGGTGCCGAAGGCCGCCTGGGTCACATCGATGCCCGCCTCCTCGCTGAGCATACCGGGCAGTACGCCGGAGGTGAGGATCGCCAGTGCCGTCATGGTCAGAACCACAAAGGTGTCGAAGAAAACGCTGACGATAGCCACGTGTCCCTGCTTCTCAGGCCTGTCCACCAGCGCTACAGCATGGGCGTGGGGGGTAGAGCCCATGCCTGCCTCGTTGGAAAATAGGCCGCGGGCGACGCCGAATTTCATCGCCTTCATAAGGCTGTAGCCCGCCACGCCGCCAAAAGCGGCAGCCGGACGGAAGGCAGCAGCAAAGATTGACGCGAGAGCCGGTAGAATCCGGTCATAATGGAGAATAAGCACGGCGAGAGTTCCCGCCAGATACAGGCAGGCCATAACCGGCACCACCTTTTCGGTAAAGGAGGCAATCCGCCGGATACCGCCCAGCAGGATCACCGCCGCAAACGCCGCCACCAGCAGACCGCCCGCCACTCTGGGAAGGCCAAAAGAGGTTTCAAAGGCCGCGGCGATGGTGTTGGATTGGACCATATTGCCCGTGAAGCCCAAGGCGAGAATCAGCAAAACCGAGAATATCCGGGCCAGCCACTTGCTGTGCAATCCTTTCTCAATATAATAGGCGGGCCCCCCGACCGTTTGCCCGTCGGCGTCGGCTGTGCGAAAGCGCTGGGCCAGGAGCGCCTCAGCGTAAATGGTGGCCATCCCCAGCAGGGCGGACAGCCACATCCAGAATATGGCCCCCGGTCCGCCCAGCACCAAAGCAGTGGCCGCGCCTGCCAGATTGCCCGTCCCCACCTGACCCGCGATAGCGGTGGCTACAGCCTGGAAGGAGCTCATGCCGTGCTTGCCCGCCTGTTTCCCCTTTAACGAAAATCCGGAAAACATTTCCCGCAGACCGGCGGCGAAACGGCGAAACTGCACCCCCTTGAGCGTAATGGAGAAAAAGAGCCCCACGCCGCAGAGAAGAAAGACCAGCAGGTAATCCCATAAAAAGCTCTGAACGGTTTTGATACACTGTGTCAATACTTCCACGCTGTGAACTCCCCAGGCGGCGCCTGCTTCTGAGTTGAGAGGAACCGCGTTTATTTATCTGAGTCGGCCCGCGTCGTTTCGCATCTGGTGGCAGCCTGTTTTATTGGAGCATATACGGGCCTTGCCCATTATAACACAGTCCCCGTCGCCGGGACAAGAGCTCCAGACTGAATTTGTGAAGGATTTCACATACTATTGCAGTATCTATTCTCTTTTAGGCAATAGGCGCAACTGGACGGCGTTGACATTCGCAGAATACGGGAGTACAATGGGAAAAAAGCAGACACACAGGAGGAACCGGCGATGGAACCGCTGTTCGACAAGGACAATTTGATGCGTATTATTCAGGAATCGGTGCCCGGCAAGCAAATTACGTTGGCCCATATCATCGCCGGTCCCGACCCCATCCTTTATCAGAAGCTGGGATTGGATCCCACCCTGGACTATGCGCGCGCGGCTATCGGCATCCTGACCATGACCCCCAGTGAAACCGCCATCATTGCCGGAGATTTGGCGGTGAAAACCTCGTCGGCAGAGCTTGGCTTTCTGGATCGGTTCAGCGGGACGGTCATTCTCACCGGTCAAATCGACGACGTGGAGGCCTCCCTGCAGGCTATCGTAGCCTATTGCCGGGATACACTGGGCTTCACCGTCTGCGGGATTACCCGGACCTGACGGTATGAAGAAGATCATTCTCATGGGCCGGGCCGGCAGCGGCAAAACCTCCCTGATGCAGGCTCTGCGGGGCGGATCTATCCGCTACGACAAGACCCAGGCTGTCAGCCACGGCGAGCTTGTCATCGACACACCGGGGGAATACGCCGAAACCAAGCAGTTGGGCAGGGCTCTGGCCCTGTATTCCTACGAAGCGGACGTGGTAGGGCTGCTCATCAGCGCCACCGAGCCCTTTACCCTCTTTCCACCCAATGTGACGGCCTGTGCTACACGCCCGGTCATCGGCATCATAACTAAAACAGCGCACCCCTCCGCCGTGCCGCAG
>CAKTXU010000268.1 GCA_934630995.1 uncultured Eubacteriales bacterium | reverse complement strand
GGAAGAAAGCCCGCCCGGCGGGTTGCGGTAATCAAGGGATTTTTCACTCGTTACAGCTCTACCACCATATTCACTTCATGTATGCCGTTTTCATCGACAATATCCGTTTGACAGAAGCCGGCCCTTTCATAGATATGCCGGGCGTGGGTGTTCCCTTGGCGATAGGTGGTCGTCAGGAAGGCGGCCCGATAGTTGCATTTCATGTATTCGAGCAGTTCGATTAAGGCCCTCGTCCCAAGATACTGATTCTGATAGCGACAGTCAATCGCATAATTCCACAGAAAGTACCCGTCTTTATAGGGCCTGAGCATGGCAAAGCCCACCAATTTGCCGTCATCCCAAATATCAAAGGCAAGGACTTCATTTTCCGCGATGGCTTTCTGTATGCGCAACCTTGAGGACAGCTGCGTTTTTTGTTCTTCCCAAAGCAGAATACTCATTTTTTCGGTTGGAATAAATTCCATTTTAGCTCCGCGCTTTCTCACCCAAGGGGCGTCGGTCTTAACCAAACAAAGGGCTCCACCGGCAGATTCCGGAGCACCCCGAAGAGCAGCAGTCCGGCGAGCAGGCCATACATAAGCGGGGCGGGCAGCCATTGGTGTATGCGAATGGGCTTTCCGGGCAGAAAATCCCGGACAAAAGCGGCGCCATAGGCCAAAAACCAGGGAAGCAGCAACACAAGGACGCTGTTGTATCGCACCGCCTGATAAAGACGGCCATGCAGCAGGCTATGCAAAGCCCGGGCGGACCCGCAGCCCGGGCAATAGCCGCCTGTCAGCGCGTGGACAGGGCAGGGGAGGAATGCCTCACTCTGCGGATCCACCGTGTAAACGAGCCACAGGCCTGCGGATAAAAGGCAGACGGCGCCAACCACCAGAACGAGCCGCAGAGGGAAGGATGCAGGCGCTTTCATGGAAGCCTGGCGAACGCTAGAAAGAGCCCGGCGACTAAGCTGAAGCCCGCCGCGATAAGCGTGAAAATCAGGGAGTTTCGGGCACTCTTTCTGGCCCCTTCATAATCCCCCATGGCGTTGCAGGAATTGATTTTTGCGGCGTTGACAATGGAAATAATGCCGAATATGGGGCTGCACAGAAGGGTGGACAGGATGGCGAAGACCAGATAGGGTGTCCCGTTCACCGGCGTTCCCATGTAGCCGCCTCCATAATAGTAGGGAGGCTGAGGGGGATAGGGCTGTGGCGGGTAATAGGGAGTATACGGGGGCTGGTAGGTCTGCTGCGGGGGAATAGGCTGCTGGGGCGCCGGGTTCGAGCCGGTATCGCTGGGCGGGATTGCCGCGTTGCCGCAAAAGGGGCAGACCGCCGTGCCTTCATCGAGGGAAGCGCCGCATCGGTTGCAAAACATATCCAACACACTCCTCAATTCTCTCTTTTAGTAAAGCGGGGCGCGATTCGGGTGGAGCTGGTACAATAATATGCTATTATTGTACTATGATTTGCCACAATTTACAATCTTAAATTCAGAAGCATGAAGAAATGTCACGGCAGGGAACGTTTGAGATTTCCATAGGCAAATAAAAAAGCAGAGGACAACTCCTCACGGATAAGGAGTCGTCCTCTGCGGGGAAGGCTAATCCAGTTCAAATTGCCCGGTGTAAAGCTGGTAATACCGGCCGGCGGAGGCGTTAAGGTCATCGTGGCTGCCGTGTTCCAGGATCCGGCCCTGCTCAATAACCAGAATGCAATCGGCATTGCGGACCGTGGACAGGCGGTGGGCGATGATGAAGGTGGTGCGCCCGGCCATCAGGCGGTCCATGCCGCGCTCGATATGCCGCTCCGTCCTCGTATCCACCGAGCTGGTGGCCTCGTCCAGAATCAGTACGGAGGGATCCGCCACGGCGGCACGGGCGATATTGAGCAGCTGACGCTGCCCCTGCGAGAGATTGGCACCGTCCCCCTCCAGCCGGGTGTTGTAGCCTTCCGGAAGACGGGTGATGAAGCTGTGGGCGCTGGCCAGCTTGGCGGCCTCAATGCAGTCCTCATCGGTGGCGTCCAGCCGACCATAGCGGATGTTTTCCATCACGGTGCCGGAGAAAAGGTGCGTATCCTGCAGCACCATGGCCAGGGAACGCCGCAGATCCGCCCGGCAAAGCTGCCGCAGATCCAGGCCGTCCATGGTGATAACGCCTTCCTGAATATCGTAGAAGCGGGTCAATAGATTGGTGATGGTGGTTTTTCCCGCGCCGGTGGATCCCACCAGAGCAATCTTCTGGCCAGGGCTGGCCGTCAGGGACATATCGTGCAGAATGATTTTTTTCGGGACATAGCCGAAGGTGACATGTGACAGCGCCACGTCCCCCGCCGCCGGACGGAGAGCGCCGCCGGACGTTTTCCAGAAGGCTTTCCCCTCCTGCCGGACGAGAACGGCGGCATCGGGGGCATCGGCGGGTTCCGGTTCGATATCCATGATTTCAAATACCCGCTCGGCACCGGCGAGGGCCGACTGAATCATATTGAGCTGATTGCTTATCTCGGTAACCGGGCGTCCAAACTGCCGGGACAGGTTGAGAAAGACGGCAATGCCGCCCAAATCGATGGCGCCCTGCAGGGCCAGCAGCCCGCCGACAGCGGCGGTAAAGACATAACTGAAGGTGCTGATATGCTGCATCAGAGGCATCATGACGCCGGTGAGGATCTGCGCAAGAGTAGCCTTTTTGCGATAGGTTTCGTTGATCACGGCGAACTGGGTCTCCACCCGTTCCTCATAGCAAAAGATTTTGACCACCTTCTGGCCCTCTATGGTTTCCTCAATGTTGCCGTTGAGCTCGCCCAGCGCCATCTGCTGCTCCAGAAACTGCCGCCGGCTGCGCTTCATGATGAGGCGCGCCAGACCGATCATCACGGGGAAAAGCACCAGGGTGACGAGGGTGAGCAGGGGACTGAGCCACAGCATGCAGAAGAGGGTTCCCACCAGGGAAATGGCGGAGGAAAACACCTGAACGGCGGAATTGTTGAGGGTTTCGCTGACCGCGTCCATGTCGTTGGAAAAACGGGACATCACCTGACCGTGAGTGGTGCCGTCGAAAAAGCGCAGGGGAAGGGTCATCAAGCGGTCGTACAAATCCCGGCGCATTTTCAGAACCGTCTTTTGAGAGAGGCGGATCATGATGCGATTTTGTATAAAGGTGGCGCTCACGCCCACCAAATACAGGATAACCAATTGAACGAGCTCGGCCGCGACCTTAGCCGCCCCTCCCTCTGCCGCGCCGGTGATGGCGTTGATGATGGGCTGGAGCTTCATGGTGGCCATCAGCTGGGCCAGGGTGCTGACCACAACGAAGGTTACCACGATGAGCAGTAGGGGGATATCGCCTTTCAGATACGATAAGAGACGGCTGAGGGTCTTTTTAGTGTTTTTCGGCTTCTGAAAGCCCCCGCGGGGGCCGCCCGGTCCCGGACCGGGTCCCATGGGTCCTGGCATCAGGCGCTCACCCCTTTCTGCTGGGATTCCAGAATTTCCTGATAGATCCCGCTGCTTGTCAACAGCTCCTCATGGGTACCGAAGCCGGCCATTCGTCCGCCGTCGAGAATCAGAATCCGGTCCGCGGAGCGGATAGAGCTTATCCGCTGGGCAATGAGAAACACGGTGGTGCCTGTCAGGTCGCTGGCAAAAGAGGCGCGGATCCGGCTTTCGGTATCTGAGTCCACCGCGCTGGTGGAATCATCCAGAATCAAAATGGGCGGTTTTTTTATCATGGCCCTGGCGATGCACAGCCTCTGCTTCTGCCCGCCGGAGACGTTGACGCCTCCCTGTTCCAGGCGGGTATCGTAGCCGTCCGGCAGGGAGAGGATGAAATCGTGGGCCTGTGCGGCCTTTGCGGCCGCCTCCACTTCTTCGTCTGTCGCGTCGGGCCGGCCCCAGCGGATATT
>CAKTXU010000267.1 GCA_934630995.1 uncultured Eubacteriales bacterium | reverse complement strand
CTGTACCGGTAAGAATCAGAAAAATCCTTCAGCCTCCCGCTTCTATCTCCACCCGAAAAAAACGCTCCTGGAAATCGGTCTGTTCGCGTATTTCCTCGACGGTAAACGTCATGCCCTGCGGAGCCACGACCCATTTGTCCTCCCGGTCGTCCAATCTGTGAATCACCGCGACAACTCTGCCCACATATCGCCGCAGCGGCACGGCGATTCCCAGGATGTATGCATCCTGCGCCTCTCCATCACCGCCGGGTATACCGGGGACATAACCATAATTGACCGGATAAAGCATGGTCGTATAGTGCGGGTGACAGGAGCCCAGCGGACGATCGACGACGACCTCCACCGTCCTGCCCAGAATATCGGCTGATGAACGCATCATCCATCCCCTCTCTTCATACAATTCTATCATATCCCCACCGCATCCGCCAGGGCAATCTGGCAAAAAAACAATAAATCTTTCCCGAGAATTTAGGCAACTGGGAAATCCCGCGTTCTGCCACCTCTATGGTGTTGACAAACAGCGAGAACAGTATATAATAAACATATGAACAATAGCTCATATGAAAGGATGTGATGAACATGTCCGATACGGAAGAACTGGAACGCTGTGAATTCATCCACGCCCACAAAGATATCGTCGAGAAGGTCAACCGCAAAATGCCCGACGAAGAAATTCTGTACGATCTGGCCGAGCTGTTCAAGATATTCGGCGATTCCACCCGCATCAAAATCCTCTATGTCCTGTTTGAATCGGAAATGTGCGTGTGCGACATCGCGCTGCTGCTCAACATGACCCAGTCGGCCATCTCCCATCAGCTGCGGGCCCTCAAGCAGAGCAAGCTGGTCAAATACCGCCGGGAGGGCAAAACCATATTTTATTCTCTGGCCGACGGCCACGTCCGTACCATACTCGGCCAGGGCATGGAGCACGTGGCGGAATAATCTGGAGAAGGAGGCCATCCTATGAAAAAAATGTATAAGCTGCAGGATCTGGACTGCGCCAACTGCGCCGCCAAAATGGAGGCTGCTGTGAAGAAAATTCCCGGTGTGCGGGACGCCGCGGTCAGCTTTATGGCCCAGAAACTGACCATCGAAGCAGACGACGACCGCTTTGACGCCGTCATGAGGGACGTCGTCAAAGCCTGCCGCCGGGTGGAACCCGACTGCACCATTCTCCTTTAACCGACTCCCACATTTCCTGACAGGGGCTGAGTTCACCATGAACAAAAAACAAAAACGGACCTTTGCGCGTATACTCGTCAGCGCCGTACTGCTGGCAGCGGTCTATTTTCTGCCAGTCGAGGGGCTCCTCCGGCTTTTTCTGTTTCTTATCCCCTACGGCGTCATCGGCTGGGACGTTCTCTGGCGCGCCCTGCGCAATATTGCCCGAGGCCAGGTTTTCGACGAAAACTTTTTGATGGCTCTGGCCACAGTGGGCGCGTTCTGTATCGGGGAATATCCGGAGGCCGTCTTCGTCATGCTCTTCTATCAGGTGGGCGAGCTGTTTCAAAGCTATGCCGTCGGCCGCTCCCGCCAATCCATCGCCGCCCTGATGGATATCCGCCCCGACTACGCCAATGTGGAGCGGGACGGGCAATTGGTTCAGGTGGATCCGGAGGAGGTGGCCGTGGGGGATGTTATTGCCGTCAAGCCTGGAGAGAAAATCCCTCTGGACGGCGTCGTCACCGACGGGTCCTCCACCGTCAACACCGCCGCCCTGACCGGCGAATCCCTGCCTCGTGACGTGGGGCCTGGCGACGCGGTCATCAGCGGCTGTATCAACCAGAGCGGCCTGCTGCGGATAAAGACCAGCAAGGTATTCGGTGAATCCACCGTATCGAAAATCCTCGATCTGGTGGAGAACTCCAGCAGTAAAAAGGCAAAGGCGGAAAATTTCATCACCAAATTTGCCCGGTATTACACCCCGGCGGTGGTTGCCGCCGCCGTACTTTTGGCCGTCCTGCCGCCTCTTATTCTGGGCGGAGACTGGCCGGTTTGGAGCGCCTGGATGAACCGCGCCCTGATCTTTCTGGTCATCTCCTGCCCCTGCGCCCTGGTGATTTCCATCCCCCTGGGCTTTTTCGGCGGCATCGGAGGGGCCTCCAAGGCCGGTATTCTGGTCAAGGGCAGCAATTATCTGGAGGCCCTGTCCCGCACGGAAATATTGGTTTTCGATAAAACCGGCACCCTGACAAAAGGCTCCTTCCAGGTGACGGCGGTTCACCCAGGAGAGATTTCAGAGGAACGTCTGTTGGAGCTGGCCGCGCTGGCGGAAAGCTATTCCGACCATCCCATCTCTCTTTCCCTGAAGGCGGCGTATCGTCAGGAAATCGACGCCTCCCGGGTCAAAGAGGCGGAGGAACTGGCCGGACGGGGTGTCCGGGCGGTGGTGGACGGGCTGACCGTCTGCGCCGGAAACGGCCGAATGATGGAGGAGGCCGGCGCCGACTGGCACGACTGCCATCTGACCGGCACTGTCGTGCATGTGGCGGTGGACGGCGTCTATGCCGGCCATATCGTCATCTCCGACGTGGTGAAGCCCGATGCGGCGGAGGCCGTTGCCTCCCTGAAACGGATGGGCATCCGCCGGACCGTCATGCTCACCGGCGATTCCCCCGCCGTCGGAGAACAGGTGGGCCGGGAGCTGGGACTGGATGAGGTCCACGCCGGACTGCTGCCCGCCGGAAAGGTTGAGCTGGTGGAAGCGCTACTCAAAGAAAAATCTCCCAGGGGCAATCTGGCCTTTGTGGGGGACGGCATCAACGACGCTCCCGTCCTCTCCCGGGCGGACATCGGCATCGCTATGGGCGGGCTGGGCTCAGACGCCGCCATCGAGGCGGCCGATGTGGTCCTGATGGACGACAAACCCTCCAAAATCGCCACAGCCATGGAAATTTCCAAGAAAACCCTGCGGATTGTCAAGCAGAACATTGTTTTCGCCCTGGCGATAAAGGCCCTGGTGCTTCTGCTGGGCGCCCTGGGTATGGCCGACATGTGGGAGGCCGTCTTTGCCGACGTGGGCGTGTCCGTCCTTGCCATTCTCAACGCCACCCGCGCCCTGAAGGCCGGAAAAAACAGGTAAAATCGCTGCAGGAAGACGGCACCGTCTTCCTGCAGTTTTGCTGATAGTTTATACTGGATGCGCAAGGTTCTCTCTATTGAAACTGAGAGCGGTACAGCTCGGCATAGAAGCCCTTCCGGGCGAGGAGCTCTTCATGGTTCCCCTGTTCGATCACCCGTCCTCCGTTGACGACCAGGATTTGATCGGCGTTCTGGATTGTGGACAGACGATGGGCGATGACGAAGCAGGTCTTCCCCTTCATCAGGATTTGCATGGCCCGCTGAATTTCCCGCTCCGTGCGCGTATCTACATTGGAGGTCGCCTCGTCTAGGATGAGCATATGGGAATCCAGGAGCATCGCCCGCGCGATGGTCAGCAGCTGCTTCTGCCCCTTGGAGAGATTGACGCCGTCGTCGTCGATAACCGTGTCGTATCCCTGCGGGAGCTGGGCAATGGAGTGATGGATTTTGGCCGCTTTTGCCGCGGCCATCACCTCCTCCATGGTGGCTTCCTTTTTGCCGTAGGCCAGATTTTCAAACACCGTGCCCGAAAACAGCCAGGTATCCTGGAGCACCATGGTATAGGAAAGCCGCAGGCTTTTCCGGGTGACATCCCGTATTTCGCAGCCATCGACGGTTATCGTGCCGGCAAAGGGATCGTAAAACCGCATCAGCAGGTTTATCAGGGTGGTTTTCCCGGCGCCCGTGGGGCCGACAACGGCGATGAGTCCGCCCGGCGCCGCCTCCAGATTCAGATCGTGGAGCACGATCCTCCCGGGAATATATCCGAAATCCACATGCCGCACCGCTACCCGTCCCTCCACCTCGCCCATAGGC
>CAKTXU010000266.1 GCA_934630995.1 uncultured Eubacteriales bacterium | reverse complement strand
GGATGTGGTTCGGTATCAGAACCGGTTCGACGCCGCCTACAGCGCGGCAAGGGATCTTCCCAATGTGCTGATTTGCTCTTTGGGCGCGGTGCTCATCCTGTTCAGCAATGGGGAGTTTACATATGGACAGCTCATTGCCTTTACAGCATATCTGGGCATGCTCCAGGGTCCTATGGACTTTTTCGCCCATGTGTTCGGCTGGTGGTCGGGCAGTATGAACGCCGCCCAGCGGATTTTTGAGATAGTGGACGCCAATCCGGAAATCGTGGAAAAGGAAAACGCCGTTGATTGCCGGCTGCGGGGAGATATCGAGCTGCGGCATGTGACCTTCAGCTACGAACCCAACAAACCGGTGCTTCAAGATATCAGCTTTGCGGTCAAGGCCGGGGAGATGCTGGGAATCGTGGGCCGTTCCGGGGCGGGGAAATCCACCCTGGTGAACTTGATTTCACGCCTGTATGATGCGGACAGTGGAGAGGTGTTGCTGGACGGATTGAATGTCAAGGATTTGGCCTTTTCCTCTTTGCGGGGTTCTGTGGCCATGGTCAGCCAGGAAACCTATGTGTTTATGGGGACCGTGGCGGAGAATATCGCCTACGCCCGTCCCGACGCCACGCGGGATGAGATTGTCCGGGCGGCTGTGGCCGCCAGTGCGCACGGCTTCATCTGCCGTCTGCCGGACGGCTATGACACCCTCATCGGCGCAGGCGGCCGGCAGCTTTCCGGTGGGGAGCGTCAGCGCCTCTCCATCGCCCGGGCTATTTTGGCGGATCCGCAAATTTTGGTGCTGGATGAGGCCACAGCATCGGTGGATACAGAAACAGAACGCGCTATTCAGGATTCATTGGATCAGCTGATCAAGGGCCGCACCACCATTTCGATTGCTCACCGTCTGTCTACCCTGCGGGGCGCGGACAGGCTGATAGTGCTGGATAACGGAAAACTGGCCGAATCCGGTACCCATGCGGAGCTGGTGAAGCAGCAGGGCGTGTATTATAAGCTGCTGCAACTGCAGACCAAGGCGTTGGCTATGAGAGGAGTGGGAGACTGATGATGCAGACACAGGAAAAGCAAACCATCGACATCCTGGAGCAGGAGAAAAAGGCGGTGGAGGACATTATCGCCATTAAGCCGATTACCGGGGACAACGCTGTGTTTACCCGGACAGAGGGCGGCTTTGTGCGAATGGAATACGAAGGAAAAACATATTCCCGCGTGGCGGTGCACCGCTGTTTCCCCTTCTCCGATCCCGAACGCTATATCTCCATCCGTGAGCCGGAAGGCGACGGCCGGGAAATCGGACTGATTCTCAAACTGGAGGATCTGCCCGCCGATACCCAGGAAATCCTGCGGGAGCAGATGCAGCTGCGCTACTTTGTTCCGAAGATTCGGAAAATCAAGGATATCAAAGAGGAATACGGATATTCCTACTGGGACGTGGAAACGGACAGGGGCGTATGCCGCTTCACCGTCCGTATGGGCGGCGGCAGCGTATATCTCATCGGCAAGGATCGCTATCTGGTGAACGATTTGGACGGCAACCGTTTTGAAATCCCGGATCTTTACAAGCTGACGCCCCGTGAAATCAAGCAATTGGATTTATTTATATGAGGCCGCCCAGGCGGTTTTGAGGGAAGAGGAAGTGAGAGTCCCATGAACTTGCGCTTTACCCTGCCCGACGGGGAAGGGGAGCTTATGCGCGCCGTCCTGCGCGGGGCGCCCATTGTGTACTGTGTTCCCTTCGACTTGTCGGAGGACGGAGAGTTCTCCGGCGGGGGCTGGGTGGTGGTCACGAAAGAAACGCTCTATATTCTGCGCGGCGGTGCGATTGAGAAGCAGGTGGTGCTGCGAGATACGGATGAAATCGAATGCATCGTGCAAATTGACAATGGACAACTGGCGGCGAAAAAAGGGGAGGAGGAAACCCTCCTTTGCCGGTTCAGCATGCACCATATGGTGCGCCTATCCTATGTGGCGCGGGGCGCCACCGCCTTCTGCCGAAGAGAGGAACGGGAGGTCGTCAGCCGGGAAAAGGAGCGCCATTGTCTGCGGTGCGGCCGTGTTCTCCCCGGCACAAGCATCTGTCCCCGCTGTGACGGGCGTGGCAGGAGTATCAGCCGCTTTCTCGATTTATGCAAGCCCTATTCCGGCGCGTTTGTCTGTATAACCCTGCTCATACTGGTAGTGGCCGCCATGGCTATCGGCCAGCAATATGTTCAGCGATATTTTTTGGATAATGTCCTGGTACCCGCCGAGGGTGGACTAGAAGATGTGCTGATGTATTTTGGGATTATGGCCGGAACCATTCTGCTGTCCCTGGCCTGCAGCGTGTGCCGTACCTTCTGGACCAACAGCCTGGGCACACGGATGAGCCGGGATTTGCGGGCACGGGCCTTTGAGAAAATCAATTCCCTGTCCCTGTCCTTCATTGATAACAGGCGGGCCGGAGAACTGATGAACCGCGTGGTGGATGATTCCGGACAAATCCGGCGCTTTATGGAGGAAGTCTTCTCCGGCATGTTCACCCAGATTTTTATCATGCTGGGCGCCCTGACCGTGATGCTTATCATCGACTGGAAGCTGGCCCTGCTCACCCTTGCCCTGGTTCCGGTGGCCGCAGTCCTCATCCGGCTGTTCCGCCGGTATGAAAAGCGGATTTACCGGCAGCAGTGGCGCTTCAACGATAAGGTGAACAACCGGCTGCAGGATGTGATCTCAGGTATTCGGGTGGTTAAGTCCTTCGGCCAGGAGGAGAGGGAAACCGCCCGCTTTCAAGCGGACACCACCCGGCTGATGCAGCTTCAGCGGCGCAATGAAACCTTCTGGGCGACGCTGTATCCTATCGTCACCTTCTTTCTCCAGATAGGCACGCTTTTTGTGATCTATTTCGGCGGCGTGGGCGTGCTGGACGGCGGTATGTCGGTGGGCCAGCTGGTGCAATATATCGCCTATTCCGGGATGCTGTTCGGTCCGCTGGGATTTTTGACCCGCTTGCCCCGGATGCTCATGCTGCTGACCACCTCCCTTGAGCGGATTTACGCTATATTGGACGAGGAAACAGACATTGTCGAGGCGGACGAGGCGGCGGATGTGGAGCTAAATGGAGAGGTCAGGCTGGAGGACGTGACCTTCGGCTATAAATCCTATCAGCCGGTGCTGGAGCATATTTCCTTTTCTGTGGAACCGGGGGAGATGATAGGGCTTGTAGGCTCCTCCGGGGCGGGAAAATCGACCCTGATCAATCTTCTCATGCGGCTGTATGACACCGACGACGGCATGCTCGAAATGGATGGCATCGATATCCGGGAGATATCCCAGCGCTGCCTCCATCGGCAGATAGGGGTAGTGCTGCAGGAAACCTTCCTGTTTTCCGGAACCATCTATGACAACATCCGCTTTGCCAAGCCGGAGGCATCCGCTGAAGAGATTATCCAGGCGGCCAAAATGGCAAACGCCCATGATTTCATCGCCAAATGTCCGGATGGCTACGATACGTATGTGGGAGAGCACGGCTATACCCTGTCCGGAGGGGAGCGCCAGCGTATCGCGATTGCGCGGGCAATATTGCACAACCCCAGGCTGCTCATTCTCGATGAGGCCACCAGCAGCCTGGATACCGAGACGGAATATCAAATTCAGGAGGCGCTGGGCCGTTTGACCAAGGGACGCACCACCTTTGCCATTGCCCACCGTCTTTCCACTCTGCGCAACGCTGACCGTATCGTGGTTATCGACCATCACACCATTGCGGAAATCGGCTCCCATAACGAGCTGATGCGAAAAAAAGGCATCTACTATGGTTTGGTGATGGCGCAGCTGGAAATGCACAAGGTCAGGGAGTGACAAGAACAGAACCGGGGAGGAGCTGCCGCTCCTCCCCGGTTCTGTTTTTGTGTCAGTACAGCTC
>CAKTXU010000265.1 GCA_934630995.1 uncultured Eubacteriales bacterium | reverse complement strand
AGTTATAGCAACAGAGACAGAGGGGGTTGGTGATAACGAAGAAAAATATATTGTAACGCTATAAACAAGAACGATGTGCGGAAAGGGGTTAAGGGTATGAAAAAGAGGATTCCAGGCATCGTGACCGCGCTGCTGTTTCTGCTGCTGGGCCTAGTTCCCATGGCGGGCGCGGCGGCGGCCGGCGATCATCAGCTGCTTCTGGGCGGTGACTGTTCCATTGTGGACATGGTCAACGGCGGCTACGGCGCCAGCGGCGAGTACGCGGCCGACGTGGACGGAGGATTCACCTTCTGGCGGGCTGCCGGGGCCGAATACAAGGGCGACGGCTCGATTTTCTACCGGCTGGATCTGCCGGACTTCGACCCGGCGGAGCAGTGGTTCATATTCGAGCTGGAGGAGGATGCGCCCTATGCCTTTTACTTCATGGGAGAGTTCGGTGACGGCGCCGGCACCATTTCCTTTTTTCAGGCCGAGAAGCTGGCCAAGGGCGTGTACGCCTACGACATGAAGGCGCTGGCGGGCGAGAAATACGCCAAAGAAAAAGGGATGTTCCATTTGTATTTCTGGAGCGGTGAGGCGCAGAACAGTCCCGATGTCAAGGTACGGATTTCCGGCATGTATCTCAGCCGGGACGGGAAGCTCGACAAGGGTGAGCCTGCCGAGGGGAGGAAGCTGGCCCTCACCGAGGAAAACACCGCGGCTATGAAGGACACAGAGATAGAGCTCCAGGCGGACGGCGGAATGCTGTTGCGGGTGCAGAAACCGCTGCGCTTTGCGGAAAACGTGACGGCTGTGGCCACCGTCACCCTGCGGGAATTCGACCTGAGCAAGACGCCGTACCTCTTTATCGATTACCAGGCCCCCTCCATGCGGGTGGGCGCGGGCGGCGCGGAAACCCTGGGTGTCTATTTCCAGACCTACGCGGCCGACGGCACCAACCTGGGGGATGTGATGCCGCCCTCCGGCGGAGGGCGGTACAGCCCCAACGGCAGTGCGCTGCGTTTTGATCTGTCGGGAGTCAAAAATAAGCTGGACAGCAATCCCGGCGGGTATTTTGTGGTGGTTCTCAACCAGTCCAACCGGGGACAGGAGGGGAAGGACGGCGCCGTCCGGGGTGTGTACCTGGGGGACTGCCGCTATGCAGGCGCGGACAGCCCGCCCCCCGTCGAGCCCATTGTCACGACCACCACGGCGGCGGAGCCAGCCGACGCCACGAACGCCGGATCGGAGTCCGCGACGACGGCTGCCGCGCCCTCCTCCACAACTGCGCCGGACGGCAATGCGCAGGGCGGCGGGCTGCCGGTGTGGGCAATCGCTGTGATAATCGCCGTGGTGCTGGTGGCGGCGGGAGCCGGCGTGCTGGTCTACCTCTTGATCGTCAAAAAGAAAAAGGCATCCTGATCCCGGCGGCGGCTGGTTTGTGGCCAGGGGGGAAAATCCACCCCCTTTGTAATTCTTAACTAATAGGAGGAAACACGATGAAAAGGGCAATTATCCTGGCGTCCGTTTTTGCCATGGTCTGCGGACTGGCCTGTGGCTGCACCCCAAAACCCGCCGATTCGTCGGGGGGCGGCACGTCCTCCGGAGCGGGCGGCGGCAGTGCGCCGGCATCCGCCGTGGAGGAGAAGCGGGAAACCCGCAATCTCGGCACCACCATCACCATCGCCACCTTTGCCGGCAACATCTGGGCGCCGGCGGAGGGGGCCACTGAGAGAGGGGATGCGGCGCTCGCCTGTCTGGACGCGGTCAAGAAGGAACTGGGGGTGGAGATCAAGGTCGAGCTGTACGACTATATCGGCCTGCTGGAATCCGCCTCCACCACCATTGCCAGCGGCGCCAAGTTCGCGGATATTCTTTCCCCGTGCATGTTCCAGTCCTCCTCCTATGTGGTGGGCGACCTGGTGCAGGATCTGTCCAAGATATCCTCGCTGGACTTGGGCAAGGCCTACTGGAATCAGCGGGTGAAGAATCTGGCGACCATCAAGGACAAAACCTACTTTGCGGCGAACAGCCTGCTGCAGTTGTACGACAGCATGTCGGTGTGCTTCTTCAACAAGCGGATTCTGGACGAATGCAGCCTTGAGAACCCCTATGACTTGGTCAGGGACGGCAAGTGGACCATCGCCAAATTCCGGGAAATGGCCAAGGCGGCCACTAAGGATATCGACGGCGCGGCCGGGATGACGGTGGACGATCAGTGGGGCGTGGCCCTCATCGACCCGCTGGGCAATCTGTCGGATCAAATGGTGGGCATTTACAACACCGACTTCTATAAAAAACAGGCGGACGGCACCATTCAATACAACGGCACCGATCCGGTTCTGCTGGACGCCATCAGCATGGCCCAGAAAATCACCGTCACCGATCAGATAGCCATCGGCAACAAGCCGGATGAGGAGCTGACCATGGCGCGCGACATCTTCATGGCCGGCAACGCCCTGTTCTTCCCCTTTACCCTGAGCTACTACACCTCCTTCCTGGGGATGGATGACGAATGGGGGATAGTGCCGCTGCCCAAGGCGGATGAATCCAAGGAATATTTTTCCTGGTACGACTGGAACAAGCCGGTCATCATGGTGCCCAAGACGGTGACCGGAACGGATCTCGAAAACGTCGGCTACGTGCTGGATTCCATCGCCTATCATTCCCAGCAGGTAGGGGCCCTGACCGCGGAAATCATCAAGGATCGGTTGTGGGACGAGACCGCCGGCGAGATGCTGGATATTTCCAACGGGATCGCCTGCTTCACCTACCGGCAGTTTTTCGGCCACGCCTATGCGGAGCTGGGCAACGCCAGCTATTCGGTCCTCTTTCAGTGCATGGGTGACGCCAATGTGACACCCATCTCCCTCATCGAGCCCCAGGTCGAGGTGGCGGAGAGTATCCTCTCCGACTTTATGAACAACCTGCGGTAAACCGTCCCTCCCCCTGTTGGCTGTGCGTGAAAACGCATTCCCATACATAGGCAAAAGACCAAAAGAGAACAAAAAGGAGAGAAACAAGATGAAAAAGGCGTTATCCCGCGTTTTGACGGCGTTGGCGGCCATGTCCCTGACGGCTTGTTTTCTAGTCCCGGTTTCAGCGTCCGCCGCGGCAGCGGCGGATACCAGGCTGGTTCTCGGCTCTACCCTCAGCTATGTAGATATGAGCAGCGGCGGCTACGGCGCCAGCGGCGAGGTGACCAGCTCCCTGAGCGGCGGCTTCTCCTTTTGGCGGCAGAAGGATGTGACCTATAAAGGGGACGGCTCCCAGTTCGTGCGGTTCGATATGCCCACCTTCGATGCGGCCAATGAGTATTTCATCTTCGAGATGGCGGCGGATTCCCCCTATACCTTCCGTTTCGCCTTTGAGTGCGGCAACGGGGCAGGCACCATTTGGGCCGGGGATCCCGTGGCCTATGAGAAGGGCGTTCACGTCATCAATATGAAGGAGCTGCTGGGCGAAAAATTCCAATCCTGTGAGAATTTCCACTTCTATTTCTGGAGCGGGGATTCCCAGAATCAGCTGGGAAAGAAGGCCGAAATCAGCGGCATGTATCTGAGCAGGGACAACAAGCTGGATAAGCCCGACGCCACCCTGATGAACCCCGGCTCTAAGCTGACCCTGAACGCCGAAACCGTCATCCCGTTGAACGAGCAGACGGTGGCGGCCTTCGGCAGCCAAGGTGAGATGACGGTCCGCCCCGCCGACGCGGTGAAAACCACCGCCGACGCCTCCATCGTCATCCTTCCGATGGAAAATGTGGATCTGGCCAAGACACCGTATATGTATATCGATCTTAAAACCGTGCCGCTGGCCCTGGACAAGGGCGGTGCTTCCGTGACCAATTTCTACTTTCAGTGCTTCAAGGGCGATGAGAATCTCGGCGATGTCAACGCCTACACTCCCGCCCGCTTCAGTCCCTACGGCGATGTG
>CAKTXU010000264.1 GCA_934630995.1 uncultured Eubacteriales bacterium | reverse complement strand
GCGCATAAAGGTGAAGGGGGCGAGCTGACCGTCAATGCGGGTGTTAGGCATATGCTTACGGATTTCACGCACGGTGACAGTGGGACCGAAATTGCAGCCGCTGAGCTCGAGGCGTGCCAGAATGGGGAGCAGATGTCCCATGGCTGAATCTGAATGCTGGTAGCGCCAATCTCCAGGCTCAGGACAGGCATGGGAAAATACCTGTTTAAGGATAGGATAGCCGAACGCCTCATACATTTCCGGCGTCAGCAGCTGACAGTCGTCGTCGTTGAAGAAAAAACTGTGTTCCCAGCCCTCCTTTGCGCAGCCTGCTTCCTCCCTGAACAAATCGATATAGCCGATGATGACCCGGGCGATGGAGTCCCCGAAACGCCGGAACAGCTCCGGTGCGTCATAATACAGATAGATCAGGTTTTCTGCGCCGAAGACTGAGGTGGCCAGAGTGACGGGACCGCGAACCCCGGTGAACTGGCGGGGACGGGCGCCGGTGGTTTCATAAAGGCGCTTAGTTTCCTTCTCCCAGTTTTCGGGCAGAATAAAAGCGCGCAAATCCATCCTGTCAACGCGATCAAGCAACTGTTCCAACGCTGTCGGCGTGGAGATGGAGCCCTGCAGCCAGGTAGTGTGTCCGTCGAAGACATAACGCCCGCCGAACACCTCGCCGATTTGCCGGAAGGCCGGAAAGGACGGTTCGCTGGGCAGGGTCTCTGCCAGCAATCGGCGGCCTACGATTTTTTCCGCCCGGTCATTATAGCGCTTATTCAACTCCAATCGCCGTTCGGGCGGGGTATATCCCCAAGGTTGCCCTTCCTCCCCCAGCTCCGCGAACACGCATTCATCGCTCATACGGATGCCCAGGGCGACCTGAGGTGCCTCCTCAGAAAAACAGTTGTCCTCATGGGCGCGCTCCTCATCTCTCCAGAACTGTTCAATATCCAAATCAAGCTGCATACCGGTACCCGCTCCTTTCAAGCTCATCGTGAATTCCTCTTGATTGTAGCAGGCAGCGGGGGTAAAATACATGGAGATACTTCCTTATATTTGCACAAATTAAAGGAAAGGGAGGGAGCGGTTTGCCGCAAAGCCTACATCCGTCAGTAATCTATTTTGTCCAAAAGCCTTGCTCAGAATGTTGGAGGCTCCCTCGAGAACGGATTCCCTTCTATGATTTGACCTTCCTTATCTCAGGCTGTGCGGAATATGGTATCGACGACGCTTTTTACACCGTACGGGCGGGAGAAGCCGTTTTTGTGCCTGCGGGAGCGATTCGTAGCGCAAGGACAGCAGGAATGCGCTGTGTGGCTTTCAATTTCACACTGCCGCCGGACGAGAAGCTGGTTCTGCCGCCGATCATACCGTTCGCCGGCAACCGCCACATGGATTTACTTTTTGCGGAATACGACCGGGAGTTGTTCCTCTCGGGTCAGGAAAATTCTTTAAAATGTCAAGGGATTTTTCTGTGGATACTCAGTGACATGCTGAAAGAACCCTGCCATCACAATGCGCATGTCCGCCGCATGAAGGAGTATATTGCCGATAATCTGTCCGACAAGCTGTCAGTTGCGGAGATCGCCGCTCATGTGGGACTGCATCCGGCCTACTGCGGAGCGTTGTTCAAAAGGGAAGAGGGCTGTACCCTGCTGAATTATACTCAGACGCGGAAAATCGAGCAGGCAACCCGGCTTCTGCGGGACGACGCGCTTCCGATTGGAGTAATCGCCGAACTGCTGGGATTTGAGGATATCTATTATTTCAGCCGTGTGTACAAGCAGGTGATGGGCCACTCTCCCTTGGCGCAGCGCAGGATGTGGCAAAGCAGTAATAGGAAAAGCGGGGACGCTCATTGAATCGAGCGTCCCCGCTTTGCGGATTAATCATCTTTTGTTCTAGCGTCGCGGTTTTCATTGTTGATTTCCCAGTGGATAAGAAAAGTCAGGACAGCGCGCAGAGCGATGATGCCAGCCACCACGAAGATTTCGCTGAACTCCCGCACCACAACGGTGCGGAGAATTTCGCTGCCCAGCTTGAATTCCAGGCCCATGGCCAGGCCCTTGGCCAAATGCAGGCGGGTGTCCGGGCTGTGAAAAACGCAGTCCACGATGCCGCGCAATCCTGAGAAAATCACCACCACCACGCCGACGAATTCAAACAGTAAAATGGCGGCGTCCACCAGGATATTCAGCCATTCGTGGAGGGTTTCCATCTGCGACACTCCCTACCGACGCCGCCGGAGCGGGCCAATAATCTCAGGATCTTTCCACCGTCACCGTGTCGGTTTTGCCGGATTTGGCGGCGCTCAGCGCCTCGGTGGCCAGAATTTTGAAGGCATTGGAGGAGGTGGTGGCGCCCGCGACGGCATCGACCTTTTTCACATCCTGCTTGTCGACGAGCTGATCCTCCAGCTCCTTGGAGAACTTCTCGGGATAGGTTTTGGAAACCGGTTCCATCTGCTCACGGTAAGCGGTATCGGCGGATTTTTTCTCTCCGGCCTCGTTGAGCGAGTCGTAATCCACGGCAGTGATTTTGCCGCCGGAAACCGTGATGGAGACATAGTCTTTCCAGCCGTGATCGTCATAGCTCTTGTATTCCGCCTTATAGGTGCCGTCCTTCATGCCGGCCGAGCAGCCGGAAAGGACCGCCGCGCACATGACGGCGGCTGCGATGATGGCAAAGGTTTTTTTCATAATAAACAGACCTCCTCGTAGTAGTCTGCCATTAGTATATCCCTTTCATAGATGATATTCAATGGCGGCGCTGAAAATGTTTGAAAATAAATTAACAATCTTTTTAGGAAAACTGCCGGGGGTATGGTATCCTTTACCAGAATGTGGTATACTAGAGTCACTATGATTCTATCCGGTTTGGAAATTTTGGGATGGATTAGGTCCGGCAAGATGAAAAATGAAAAAGCGAGATGGTGACTCCGCATGACGGACGACAAGACGACAGTCAAGAAAAAAGAAATCCTCAAAAAAATCGGAGCCTATTTTCTGATAATCGCCTTTGCGGCCGGGGCATTGGCCCTGTATTTCCTCGTCAGAGAAGAAACGGCCAACCGCAACGATTTCATTATGGATACATTCATTCAACAGAAGACGGTGGGGCGCCGCGCCACAAAAACCGCCGAAGAGGCGACGGCACGGCTGAAGGAACTGGATCGGCTGCTGGATATGTATGATACGGCTTCGGAGATAGCCGCCGTCAATGAGGCGGCGGGGCGCGAGGCGGTGAAGGTTTCGGAGGAAACCTACGCGCTGCTTAAGAGGGCGGCCGCCTTGAGCGGGGAATACGGCGGCGCGTTCGATTTCACCATCGGGCCGGTAACCCGGCTATGGCACGACGCCAAGGAGAAGGGGACGCCGCCTTCAGCGGAAACGGTTGCGGAAAAGCTTGCTCTGACCGGGGTCGAAAAGGTTCGGTTCAACGACGATGACGGAACGGTAATGCTGACCGAGCCGGGTATGGCTCTGGATTTGGGCGGCATCGCCAAGGGCTACGCCTGCGACGTCATCCGCGGGATATATGAGGAGGCGGATATATCCACCGCGATCATTTCTCTGGGGGGGAACGTCTATTCCTACCGCTCGCCCCGGACACAGAAGGGATACCGTGTTGGCCTGCGGGATCCGCTGGGGGAAGAGGGAGATATTCTGATGGCCCTGAACATTACCGATCGCGTCATCGCCACCTCGGCGGCCTATGAGCGTTTTTTCGAATACGAAGGGGTGTCCTACCATCACATCCTGGATCCGAAGACGGGAATGCCCTCCCAGGCGGATTTGCTCAGCGTCACCGTCGTGTCGGAGGACGGCACCCTGGCCGACTGCCTGTCCACCGCTTTTTTTGTGGAGGGGAAGGAGGCGGTGCTGGAGGTCTTAAAGCGGCAGCAGGCGGGGGAGACGCTCCCCTATGAGCTTATCGC
>CAKTXU010000263.1 GCA_934630995.1 uncultured Eubacteriales bacterium | reverse complement strand
CGATTTCCCAAAAATCATGGGAATGGAGTGGGGCGGGAGCCGTGGGACTGTGTTCACGGTGGAAAATCCGCAGGGGAATTTTAGAGGTTTGAAAGCCGTGCTCCCGCGTGAGATACATTTCGAAATCATCGGTATCATACATGGGCCGTTCGCTCCCTTCAGCGGCCACTCTCGGCGGGCTTTTCCTTTTTGCGGTGGATATGCCTGCGGTTGGCCCGGAAGGCGGCCGGCGTCACGCCGGCGTATTCCTTGAAAAGCCGGTAAAAATGGTTTTTGTTGTGAAAGCCCACCAGCTCGGCGATGGCGTCGATGGACAGCTGGGTTTCCGCCAGCAGGCGGATGGCCTCCAGCAGCTTGCGGTTGTTGACATACTGGGTGAAGGTCATACCGACGTTGTCCTTAAACAGCTTGGAAAAATATGCCGGGGAATAGGACAGATAATCCGCGCAGGCCTTTAGGTCGGTTTCCTTGTAATGGTTTTCGATATAGTCGAGAATCGGCAGAATCACGGAATGGGCGGTGCCCGCCGAACGGCGGCGGGATTCGCGCAGCAGCTTTATCAGAATCAGGGAGAGATAGGAGGACAGCGCGTCCTTGTAGCCGATGCTTTTCTCCGTATATTCCTTCTCCATCTTTTCGAATATCTGCGAAATCTCCCCGATGGAGGGCAGGTCGAGCGAGACAATTTCCGGCAGCGGTTCCTCGGAAGAGGGCAGCAGCACGGGGAAATTCCCGAAAATGCAGTTGATGATGCCGAACTCGGTGCAGGACGGATCGGGATAATAGGTATGGATGTCGTGGGGGCGGAGAAAAACGATGTCCCCCCGCTGGACGGTATAGGAACGGCCGTTGATGACCTGGGTGCCGAAGCCGCACAGGATGTATTCGATCTCATAGAAATCATGGGTGTGTTCATAGGCGGAATACTCCCGGCGCATGTCGTCCAGCGGCGTGTCGTCGCGGGTGACCAGCACCATATCCTCCGCATTGACGAGCTTCAGATGATATTGGCGGGCGCTGTCCTCATAGCTGACCTGAAAGGTCGGCTGAAGCCGAAGATTCTCAAACATGCGGGTCCCTCTCCTATCGTGGACGGCGTGCTAATGAAAGCTTGTCCGGTTAGGGTTAGTATACACTTCTTGTCGGTGCTTTGTAAAGCAAAGATTGTGGCGGTTTGGTGTAATTTTACAAAAAAGGAAGGTGCAGGAAGTGAGTTCAAGCGAAATCGTAAAAATCAATACAAATATGTTGCGAACCGATACAGCTTTTTTCCCATGTATCCTTTACAATTAATATGGACATCGGGAATAAGGCGGTCGGTAAAATATACAAAAGAAGGAGAGGCATTATGAAAACAATGCGCAAAAGACGGTTCCTATCCTGCTTTGCTGCAGCGGCACTTTTCACGGCGCTCATCCTACCCGGTTCGGTGGCGGCGGACCCGGCCCAAACGACGCTCGATATGCTTTACGAGCCGGAGGCCACCCAGTACGGCACCGTGATTTACGTGGCCACCACGGCGCCCTACGGCGATACCCTGGGGAGTGCCTATAACGCGATGCACAACGCGGACTTTACCGGCAATACGGTGGCGACGCCGTCCTACATGACCCGGGCGCTCAACAGCTTTGTCCGGCTCAACGGCAGGCTGCTCAGCGAGGTCAACACCACCGACGCACCGAACATCATCAATGTGCAGATGGAGAAGAATTACAAGGGTAACCAGCGCTTTACCTTTATCATCGACAAGGATTTCGTCGAGACCCTGGGCATTGCGCCCGGCAAGGAATTTACCATCGAATTCCTGCCCGGTATGGTGGATATGGACAACAATCCCATCGCCCCCTTCTCGAAGAAGTGGACCGGCACGGCCTATGAGGACTACGCCCCGGTGGTGGAGGATACCAAGGTCACGGATTTCACCAAGCCCACCTATTCCGACAAATATACCCTGACGGAGTTTATGTTCCTGACCGATGGAGCCTGGGGAGCGGGGTTGGGCAGCTATTACACCGCCGCCCAGTGGCCCGGCTTTACCGGCAACAATCCCTCGACGCCGGAGGCGATGACTGCCGCCCTGCGTGAGTATCTGCTGATAAACGGCAAAAAGCTGTCGGAGGTCAATACCGACAGCGCGCCCAACGCCATCCAGGTGGATATCAGCAAGCACGCCGCAGAGGGTAAGCAGATGTTCATTGTCCATGTGGTGGACGGATTCCTCAGCGATTTCAGCATAGAGGGCGGATTCACCGTCCAGCTCCTGGAGGGCTTCATCGACCTGAACGGCAATCCGGTGGAGCCGATATCCAAAAGGTGGAACGGCGAGAATTGGGAGGAGTATAACCCCGCGCCCGGCACCGATGAAACCAAGGTCACGGCTTTCACCAAGCCGATCTATTCCAGCCAGTATACCCTGACCGAGTTCTATTTTCTGACCGATGCGGCCTGGGGCGCGGCCCTCGGCACCAATCCGTATATCGCGGTGCAGAACGCCGATTATACCGGCAATAATCCCGCCACTCCGGCGGGGATGCCCGCCGCCATGTCCCAATTTCTGCTGATCAACGGCAAGAAGCTGTCGGAGGTCAACACCGACAGCGCGCCCAACGCCATCCAGGTCAATGTCATTAAAGAGCCGGACAGCGGTATGCAGCAGTTCAACGTCCAGATTCGCGACGGCTATCTGGACGGCTTCGACAAGGACGGTTTTACCGTGGAGCTTCTCGAAGGCTTCATCGACCTGGACGGCAATGCCTTTGAGCCGGTATCCAAAAAATGGAACGGAACCGCCTGGGAGGACTACACCCCCGAGCCCGCCCCCGGAGGCGACAAGACCGCGGTGACCGGCATGACCAATCCCAATCATATGGAGCAGTGGGGGCTGACCGAAATCCGTATCCAGCTGGACGCTCCCTGGACGGCGGAGATGCAGCCCGCGGGCGGCTTCTATGAGGCGCTGACCATGCCCGCCAACCCGGCCTTCGACGCCTCGACCCCGGAATTTGTGCCCGCCATGCTGGCGGCCAATGTTCGCATCAACGGCAAGCTGCTCTCCCAGATAAACACCGCCGATGCTCCCGGCGTGGTCAATATGCGCATGGAGAATATCGGCGGCACGCAGCTCTATTCCATCATCATCATGGACGGCTATCTGGATGTGGGCGCGGATAAGGATTTTACCCTGGAATTCCTGGAGGGAATGAAGGATTTCTCCGGCAAGGCCATCGAGCCCTTCTCGCTGCGGTGGGATGCCTCCGAATCCAAATGGGTGACTTATACGCCTCCGGCGGATACGGATCCCACCAAGGGGGACAAGAAGATCACCGATGTCCGCTATCCCTATATCTTCCAGCAGGATCGCCTGGTGCTGGAATTCACCACAGATTCCCCCTGGAACAGCGAGTGGGCCGGCTTCTTTGAAGCGGTGCACCGGGATTTCGAGGACAACGACCCCGTCACTCCTGCTTATGTGATTGACGCGGTGCGCAACCAGATCCGCATCAATGGCACACAGATCGACGCCATCGACACCGAGGAAATTCCGGATCTCGTCACCGTCCGCATGCACAAGGACGCCACCGGCGAATACACGGTCGTCGCCTTCGTCATCTATATGGAGCTCATCCCCGAGGTGAGCATGACCCAGGATTTCACGGTCGAGTTCCTTGAGGGTATGAAGGATTTGTACGGCAACCGCATCGAACCGGCAGGATACAAATGGTCCGCCGCCGACCGCGCCTGGTCGAAGGTGCCGGTGAAGGACTATCCCGACAACAACCCGGGCACCGGCGACGCCTCCGCCCTGCCCGCCGTGTGCGCGCTGCTGCTCTGCGGCGCTGTAGCCCTGGCCGTGTCGAAACGGCGCAAAATGATACCATAACAGCCTGTGTGAAGACCCGCGGCGGGGCGTCCGCCCCGCCGCGGG
>CAKTXU010000262.1 GCA_934630995.1 uncultured Eubacteriales bacterium | reverse complement strand
CCATAAAGCAGTGCCGTCCGAAGTCTTTACTCGTCTCCGGCCGGCGCAAGAATTTCCGGTCGCGTTTCTGTCATATCACACACTCCCCCGGCAAAAGCCGCGGCGGGGCCGTATGACCCCGCCGCTTAATGGCTTTATCCTCAACCGTATATGCCAATGCCGTATTTGCTGCAAATCCGCTCGTGCTCCTTGTAGGTCTTCGAGAAATAGGTAATGCCGCTCTTATAATCCGTGGCAAAGAAATAATACTGCATAGAATCCTCGTCACTGGCAGGATTGAGAACTGCTTTGATGGCGACCATACCGGGATTGTTGATGGGCCCCACCGGCAGCCCCTTGCGCTCATAGGTATCGTAAGCGCCCTTTACAATAGTGATAAGGCCGTTCTCCTGCTGCACGATATGGTTGACGTAATCCCGCGTCGAGTCGCATTCCAGCTTCGGATATTCCGAACGGTTTTCGAGCCGGTTGAATACCACACGGGCCACCTTGGCCATATCCCCGGGATCCGCCGCCTCCCCCTCGACAATGGAGGCGATGGTAATCAGCTGATCGACCGTCAGGTTCTTGGCTTTGGCGGCGGCCCGGATACTGGTATCTACCCGGTTGTCGCTGCTGAAATTGTTAAGCATTTTCCGGATAACCGCATCCGGAGAGCTTTGGGTGAAGAACTGATAGGTATCCGGGAAAAGATAGCCTTCCAACTTATAAACCCGGCCGGCGTAGTCTTCTCCGTCCTGCGGGCCGGGGATGGCGCCGATAAAATCGTAGTCCTTCGAATAATCGTTTTTGACCGCCGCCGTGTAAAAATCCTTGGCTGTGCAGACATTGTTGTCCTCCAGCAGCTTGGCAATATCATCCAGCGTCGCCCCCTCCCGAATCATGACGTTCACCGTCTCCCGGGGCTTGGTAACCTGCAGCTGCTCGATGATGCCGCTGTAGCCCATATCCGCCGAGAGGGTAAAGGTCCCCGGCTGAAAGGAGGCGTCGGCCTTTTTCAGTTTGGAGAAGAAGCGGAATATCAAGGGCTGATCGATGATACCGTTTTCCTTGAGTATGTTGGCGATTTCCTCCGTCGTGGCCCCGTCGGGTATCTCTAGATCCACCAGCGTGTCCGACTTGTTGAGCCCAGTGATATCGATGGCCCCGGTGATGCCGAAATACGCGAGAGTACCTGAAATCACCAGGATAACGATGGCGTATATGATTCCCTTCAGACAGCCGGCTGTGGTCCTGTCGACCTTTTTCTTTTTAAGCTTTTTCCCCGCCTTCAGACTCTCCTCCGGATCCTCTTCAGCCTCGGGGCTCTCCTCCGGCACGGCATCCTCCGGGCGCTCGTCCAGATCACCGAAGAGTACGGACGGCGGCACGGCGGCTTCCTGCATCGCCGCAGGCACAGTCTCCTCGTCGGCAGAGGGCTGGGGCGCGGAAGGCTCTTCCGTTGGAACAACAGGGGCGGCGCCAAAATCGTCGTCCAGATTCAAGTCCAGCTTGAATTCGGATATCTTGGAACGTCTCTCCTCCTGAATTCGCGAAACGGTGGAAGTCTCCGTAGGCATGGACGGGTTAAGCCGATCGTTCGCCTGCTGCCGGGCTTGCTTTTCCGCCTCGATCTCGCGCAGAAGCGCGTCCACCTTGTCAGGGGTATCCCGGTTATCAGCCATATTGCATCACACTCCGTTTCGGATCGGTTCATTCGCCCGTGCGGCGAAGGTAGCGGTCGGTGACCAAAAGCTCCACCGGCCTGTCATATTTTCCGTGAGGCAGGCGCCTGCGGATACATTCATGATAGCAGATTCCAATCATATGTCCGCCGAATTTCGCCAGAAACCGGTCGTAATAGCCCTTTCCATATCCCAGCCGGAAACCCTTCCAATCATAACATAAAGCGGGGACCAAACACAAGCCCGAAGAAAAGTCGGTCATCCGTTTCTCCCTGTCAGGGAAGGGCTCCAGCACACCGAAGGTTCCTGGCTCCAACTCCTCCAGCCCTCCAATGTAGTAAAACTCCATATTGCGCGTGCCGGGTACACAGCGGGGCACCGCCACCCGTTTTCCATCAGCCAGCGCGCGCTGGATAAGTCCCCGGGTATCCACCTCGATGGGGGTGGATACATAGGTCAGCAGGGTGCGGCAGCTTTTATACTGCCACAGAGCTGTAACCCGCGCGCGCACCGCGTCGTCGTGCTGCTTCTTGATTTCCGGGGGCATATCCCGGCGGATAGATTTATATTGCTCCCGCAAATCGTTTTTCAGCGGGCGGATATCCCCTATTGGCATTGCATGGACGCTTTCAGCCTCGCGGCAACGGAATCTCCGGCCAGCACGGAAACGATCTCCAGGGCGAATTCTATCGCCACGCCGGCGCCCTTGGCGGTGATGATATGCCCATCCACCACAACCGGCGCCTCCTGGACGGCCGCGCCGTACAGTTCCTGTTCATACCCGGGGAAACAAACCGCGCGGCGTCCCCGCAGTAGGCCTTTATGCCCCAAAATGGAGGGGGCGGCGCAGATGGCGCAGAGATAAATGCCTTTTTCCGCCGCAGCCTCGACGGTTTGCTGGACGATAGGAGATTTCTCCAGATGGAGCGTACCCGGCATACCGCCCGGCAGCACCACACACTCAAGCTTATCCGCCCTCCAGTCGCTGTCCGCCGCGTCGGCCGCCACCGGAATTCCGTGGGAACCGCAAACGGTTCTTCCCCCCACGCCAACCGTCACCACTTGGAGCTCCGCCCGGCGCAGGATATCGACTACAGCCAGCGCCTCGATTTCCTCAAAGCCGTCGGCTAGAAATACAGCTATCATCCTCCATGACTCCCTTCGCCATTTATTCCAAAGATAAACCCATATAGGCCTGTCCCGCCAGCCGGCACAGCCGCTCTCCTTCAGGGGATAAAGGGCGCCATAGGCCGAACCATTCCACGCTCCCGCCCTCTTCCGCCGGGCAGCTTACCCGGATCCGGTCGGCGGTGTAATCCGCCGCCACACAGGCCAGCAGCGCGGAGGCGTCCTTCGGATACCCAATAAGCTCCCGAACGAAAAGCTCCGCCCCGTCCGGTTCGCAGAGAAGGCAAGCATCTCCGTTTTGCCAAGCACCCCCGCCGGCTCTTTCCGCGTTCCGCACAGCATAAGCTGCCTGCCGCGACGTCCATTCCACCCAGGCCGGCTTTCCGGCAAGCCGCAAGTTTCTCACCGCGGCGTAATCCTCCGGCGATACCCTGCGGCAGCCCCCGCCACGGCCCATTAAGGATGATAAACAACGCTTCTCTGTCACTCGGGTGTGCTTGGAAAAAAAGGGGCGATAACCGAAGCGAGCATAATAAGCGGAAAGGCTTTCCTCTCCCGGCCGCAGGAAAGACGCGATTTGTCCCCGGGTTTCGGCCTGCTCCAAAGCATAGCGCAGAAGACCGGAAAAGATTCCCTGGCCACGGCTTTCCGGACGGGTACAGGCGGCATAAATATATTGGATCGGATAGTAGTTTCCCATCCCGTGAAAATGGGCCGGTAAAGCGAAGGCCATAGAAACCGGAACGGTCCCCTCCAGTGCCACAAAACAATTTTCCGGCTGGAAATTCAACGCAAGAAAGGCTTCCACATCTCCGGGCGTATCCCCGGGGAAACTGGACAACCATAATTCTTTTATTGCCGGCAGCCAATCCGGCAGTGCCGAAGTAAACATTGGCGTATCCTCCGTCATACCTCGGTCAGCAGGTACTTTTCCAGCAGTATGGCGGGACGGTAAGATTCCTTTGCCCGCCGAAGGCCCTCAATCCCCATATCGTTTTCCCGATTGATATAGCGGTATTCAGACAGCTCTCGGGCGGCAAATTCACGGTTAATAACCGTATAGGCCGCCGCGTAGTCCGGCAGGGCCTTCTCCACATGGATATCAACCGTCTGGCTGTTGATAGGCGACGCCAAAGTAAAGGCCACTACCT
>CAKTXU010000261.1 GCA_934630995.1 uncultured Eubacteriales bacterium | reverse complement strand
CGGCGGAGTAGGTGTCGACGCGGCAGTCCAGGCCCTCCCGCAGCCGGGGGCTCCACTCGTCGTCCAAATTGATCACCGCCGTGCGGCATTGACGGAAAAGGCGCTTTTTGGCCTCCAGGTAGTTTTCCATGGTTTTATGATAGTCCAGATGATCCTGCGTGAGATTGGTGAACACCGCGGCATCGTACACGCAGCCCTCCACCCGGTCCTGATCCAGGGCGTGGGAGGAAACCTCCATCACCCCGTAGGTGCAGCCCTCGGCCGCCATCAGGGCAAGCATGCTCTGCAGATCATAGGGATCCGGCGTGGTGTGGCCGGCGGGCAGCACCCTCTCCCCTATCATGTTCTGGATGGTGCCGATGAGGCCTACCTTATGGCCGCAGGCCTCCATAATCGCTTTGAGCATATACGTGGTGGTGGTCTTGCCGTTGGTGCCGGTGATGCCCACGAGCCGCAGACGATCGGCGGGATGGCCGAACCAGGCGGCGCACATCTGCGCCCAGGCTTTCCGGGTGGATTCGACCAGGAACTGGCAGGGCAGTCCCACGTCCTTTTCCGCTATGACGGCCGCGGCCCCGGCCTGGGCAGCCTGCCCGGCAAATCGATGCCCATCTATCCCCGTGCCCGCAATACAGACAAACGCCCAGCCCGGCTCCACCCGGCGCGAATCGCAGGTTATCCCCGTTATCTCCGCCTCGCGGGCGGCCGGAACGGCGCATACCGCGGACAGCAGTTCTGAAAGCTTCATGGTCTTGTCACCTTGCCCTTCTTCGCCGGCTGGCCGGCGGCTATGTAACGCCCAATAAAATTCGTCCGCGCTTAACATAGTATGGACCGATTTTCCAGGGCTAGTACGCTACGCGATATTATCCTCGTACACAAATTCGACGGTGACCACCGTTCCCGGGGACACCTCGGTGCCTGCCATGATGCTCTGTCCGACGGCCTTTGCCTCCGTGCCGCCGCCGCTGTTGGACAGGCCGGACAGCTGAATGTTGAGCCCGGCGCCCACGGCGGCGTTGTTGGCCTGCACCATGGTCATGCCCTTGAAATCGGGTACCTTGGCGGTTTTGCTCGTGCTGTCCTCGTCCGTGTAGAGGACCACGGTGCCGCCCTTGGGAATGGATTGCCCCGCCTCGGGGACCTGTTTGACGACAGAGGACCCGCTGCCGACCACCTTGGACTTGAGATCCAGATTGGCCAGCTTGTTCTCCGCCACGGAAAGGCTGTCGCCCTCCAGCTTGGGGGTGGTGCGGCTGAGATTGGCCAGCTCCTCCTCGGTATATTTCGGCTCGATGCCCAGATAGGGCAGCGCGTCGTTGAGGACCTTCTGCGCGACGGGGGCGGAGATGGTGCCGCCGAAGCGGATGGCGGACTGGGGCTCGTCGAGGATGACGAGGATGGCCACCTGGGGATCGTCGGCGGGCGCAAAGCCGGAGAAGGAGGCCCAGACGTTGTCCTTTGTTTCCGTCTTGTCGGCGGTGCCGGTCTTGCCCGCCACGCGGTAGCCCGCCACATAGGCGTTTTTCGAGCCGCCGCCGTTGACGCTGGCCGCCATCATCGCGGCCAGACGCTGGGAGGTGCTCTGGGAAATCACCTGCCGCTTGACGGTCGGCTCGGTCTTTTTCACCACATTGCCCTCGGCGTCCAGAATCTGGGACACCACATAGGGCTGCATCAGCTTGCCGCCGTTGGCCACGGCGCACATGGCGGTGATCATCTGCATCGGCGTGACCTTAAAGGTCTGGCCGATGGAGGAGGTGGCCAGCTCCACCGGGCCGAGGTCGTCCGCCGTGTGATACAGCGCGGTGGTGATGGGCGCCTCGCCCAGCATATCGATACCGGTTTTCTGGGTAAAACCGAAGCCGGTGTAGTATTTGAGGAACAGCTCCGGCCCCACCGCGGTGCCCAGCTGCATGAAATACGGGTTGCAGGAAACGGAAATGGCCTTGGGAAAATCGATGGTGTGGTGGCCGGGGACGCCCACGTGGCAGGCGACCTTGACCCCCTTGGCCGGATACCAGTAGCCGGGGCAGTTATAGGTGGTGTGTTCGTTGGCGATCCCCTCCTCCAGGGCCATCGCAGAGGTGAACACCTTGAAGACCGAGCCGGGCTCGTAATAATCCGTCACGGGCTTGTTCTTCCACTGTTTCCACTGGGCGTCCTGGAGGGCCTTGCTCTTTTCGTCCCCCGACAGCAGGGCTATCTGCGCCGCCGTGTCGGGGTCGGCGATGGTCTGGTATTCGTTGGGATCATAATCCCCCTTGGTGGCCATGGCCAGCACGGCGCCGGTGTTGACATCCATGACCACGCAAAGGCCGCGGTTGGTGCACCCGTTGGCCTTGACGGCCACCTCCAGATACTTTTCCGCAAAGTTCTGCACCGACTGGTCGATGGTGAGCACCAGGCTGTTGCCCTCCTCGGCGTCGATGGTGTTTTCATATTTCAGGGTGGTGGGCAGCTCCTCGCCCCAGCCGTTCTGCGCGGTGACGATCCGCCCCGGCTTTCCGGCCAGAACCTCCTCGTACTCGGCCTCCAATCCCTCGCCGCCCTTGTTCTCGGCGTTGACGAAGCCCAGCACGCTGGACAGCAGGGTGCCGCTGGGATAATACCGCTTATAATCCTGGATAACCCGGAAAATACTGGTATACCTGTTTTCCTGCACCCAATCGATAAAGGTCTGCACCAAATCCTTTTCGATTTTCTTCTTGACGACCTCATACTGGGAATAGGTTTTCTGCGTCTGCTTATAGAGCTTCTCCCTGTCCACCCCCAGCAGCGTGGACAGCTCGTCGGCTATTTTCCGGCAGACCTCGTCGTCCAGCACCATATTGCCGTCGGCATCCTTTTTCTTGGGGATGCTGTTGGGGGACATGATGACGGTTCCCACCTCGGCGGAACCGGCCAGGAGCTTCATATTGGCGTCGTAGATAGAGCCCCGGTGGGGGGATATCACGCTGTCGCTCATCTGCTGGGAGACAGCCTTGCGCTGCCACTCGTCGGTTTCCGCTATCTGCAGCACCGCCAAACGGACGACGATGGAGGAAAAGCAGAACCCCACGAGGACCACGAGGATCACCACGGAGCGGCGCCACATCTGCCGGGTGGGCAGCTTGGTTGTCACGTCCTGTTTCGGTTTCTGAGCTTTGGCCACTGGGCACTCTTCCTTTCCGGATCTCGACTGATTTCCACCGCGTCTAACCGCCCGTCCTACAGACGAAAAACGAGAGTTAAGATTTCTTCATCCCAACTCTCGGCTTTCTTCCCCCGTGGGAACCCGTCCGCCGCCGCGCGGGTTCCCCACCTCATACTTATTGCGTTACTGGAACAGGTATGCCAAATCGGAGAAAAAATTCGTGACCCAGCCGCAGAGCGTTTCCCACCAGCCGCCGGTATCCTCGGGGACTTCCACCTTGTCGCCGCCATCCACCGTGATATATTCAATCTGGCCGGGCTCCGTTTTCTGCATCCCGTTTTCCTCTGCGTAAGCGTCCACGCTCTGGGCCGACATCTTCGCCGCCAGCTCGGCGTTGAGCTGCTTGTACTCGGCCTGCATGTCCACGAGCGCCGCCTGTTTTTGGTTGATGGCGTTGTTGAGCTCGGTCAGCTGGACCCGGGTGGTGATCATGCTGCCCATGATGACCACCGCCACCACCGCCGCGGACAGGGTCACGGCGGTATTGAGGAAAGTTTGCAGCTTGGTGCGGCGGGTTTGGACCTTCTGCAGCTTTTTGTTGGGCTTGAGCTCGACCAGCTTGGGTTCCTTGGGCTCGAACAGCGACAGGTCGTACGCTTCGGTACCCTCGGTGTGATAGGCCATGACAGTGTCCTCCTTTTTCGTATTCCCGGCAAGCGGGTTCATTTCTCGTCTTCATAAGGGGCGTGAAGCCTCCGGATGCAGCGCAATCTGGCGCTGCGGCTGCGGGGATTGGCCGCCAGCTCCTCCGGCGATGC
>CAKTXU010000260.1 GCA_934630995.1 uncultured Eubacteriales bacterium | reverse complement strand
GCTTACAGCCGGTCCTGGATGGAATTCAGCAGGCCGCCCTTTTCGATGATATTCTGGATGAAGGGCGGGAAGGGCTCGGCCTGATAGGTCCTGCCGGTGGTGAGATTCTCGATAAGGCCGGTGTCGAAATCCACCTTCACCTGATCGCCGTCCCGGATATCCCGGGCGGCCTCGTCGCATTCCAGAATGGGCAGGCCGATGTTGATGGCATTGCGGTAGAAAATCCGGGCAAAGGTGGAGGCGATGACGCAGGAGATGCCGCTGGCCTTGATGGCGATGGGGGCGTGCTCCCGGGAGGAGCCGCAGCCGAAATTCTTCTCCGCCACCATGATGTCGCCGGGCTTGACGCGGGCGACAAAATCCTTGTCGATGTCCTCCATGCAGTGGGCGGCCAGCTCCTCATGCTTGCTGGTATTGAGATAGCGGGCGGGGATGATGACGTCGGTATCGACGTTGTCGCCGTATTTATGGACGCTGCCTTGTGCAATCATTTTCGGACGCCTCTCTTTCTTCATTTCAGCTTGGCCGGATCGGTGATGTAGCCGGTGACGGCGGACGCCGCCGCCACATAGGGATTGGACAGATAAACCTCGCTGTCCACATGGCCCATGCGGCCCACGAAGTTCCGGTTGGTGGTGGACACGGCCCGCTCCCCGGCCGCCAGGATACCCATATGGCCGCCCAGGCAGGGCCCGCAGGTGGGGGTGGACACCACGGCGCCCGCCTCAACGAAGATATCGAACAGGCCCTCATGCATGCTGTCCAGCCAGATTTGCTGGGTGGCGGGAATGACGATGCAGCGCACCCCCTTGGCCACCTTGCGGCCCTTGAGGATTTCGGCGGCGGCCCGCATATCCTCCATCCGCCCGTTGGTGCAGGAGCCGATGACCGCCTGGTCGATTTTCACCTGGCCGTCGCACTCGTCGATGGTTTTGGTGTTCTCCGGCAGGTGGGGGAAGGCCACGGTGGGGCGCAAGGAGGACAGGTCGATGTCGATGACCTGGTCGTATTCCGCGTCGGCGTCGGCCTCGTATACCTTGATTTCCCGCTGGAAGCGGCCCTCCACATAGGCCAGGGTGACCTCGTCCACGGGGAAGATGCCGTTCTTGGCCCCCGCTTCGATGGCCATGTTGGCGATGCAGAGCCGGTCGTCGATGGACAGGTTCTTCACCCCAGGGCCGGTGAACTCCAGAGAGCGGTACAGAGCGCCGTCCACCCCAATGCTGCCGATGAGGTGCAGGATCACGTCCTTGCCGCCCACATAGGGCCCGGGCTTCCCGGTCAGGACGATTTTCAGGGCGGAGGGCACCTTGAACCAGGCCGTGCCGGTGGCCATGCCGGCGGCAAGGTCGGTGGAGCCAACGCCGGTGGAGAAGGCGCCCAGGGCGCCGTAGGTGCAGGTGTGGCTGTCGGCGCCGATGATGCAGTCGCCGGGGCCCACCAGGCCCTTTTCGGGCAGGATCGCGTGCTCGACGCCCATCTTGCCCACGTCGAAGAAATTTTCCACCTCATACTTGTCCGCGAAGCCCCGGACCCGCTTGACCTGCTCGGCGGCCTTGATGTCCTTGTTGGGGGTGAAATGGTCCATCACCAAAGCGACGCGGCTCTTGTCGAACACGCCGCAGGCGCCGCAGCGCTCAAACTCGTTGACCGCCACCGGCGAGGTGATATCGTTGCCCAGGCACAGGTCGAGCCTGGCCTCAATCAGCTGCCCGGCCTTTACCTCCGGCAGCCCCGCGTGGGCCGCCAGGATTTTTTGCGTCATCGTCATTCCCATCAGAATTGTTCCTCCTTGTCCTTAATCAGTTTATATTCGATGGAGTCGCTCAGGGCGATCCAGCTTGCCTCGATGACGTCGCTGGAAACGCCCACGGTGGTCCATTCCCGCACGCCGTCGGTGGAGGTGATGAGGACCCGCACCTTGGCGGCGGTCGCCTGCCTGGAATCCATGACGCGCACCTTGTAATCCACCAGATGCACGCCCGCGAGGGTGGGATAGAAGGAGGACAGCGCCGTGCGCAGGGCCCTGTCCAGGCCGTTGACGGGGCCGTTGCCCTCCCCGGCCGCGATTTCGCACCGGTCGCCCACACGCACCTTCAGGGTGGCGATGGCGCTCTGGCCCTCGTCGTAGGGCTTCTCCCCCGTGATGCGGTAATACACCAGCTCGAAGAAGGCGGGCACCCGGCGCAGGCATTTGCGCACCAGCAGCTCAAAGCTGCCGTCCGCCCCCTCGAACTGGTAGCCCTCCAGCTCCATGGTTTTCAGGGCGGAGAGGATATCCTGGAGGGCGGGAGAGGTTTTGTCGATATCCGGGCAGAAGCGGCGGATCTTTTCCAGCACCGCGGTCCGGCCGGTGATTTCGCTCATCAGGAAGCGGCGCTCGTTCCCCACCGCCTCGGGGTCGATATGTTCAAAGGTCAGGGGGTTTTTCAGCACCCCGTCGGCGTGCATCCCCGCCTTGTGGGCAAAGGCGCTGCCGCCCACATAGGGCTCCCCCCGCTGGAGGCGGACGTTGGCGATTTCGGCCATGCTGCGGGCCGCGGCGGTCAGCCGGGGCATTGCCTCCGCCGGGATGCAGGCCATGCCCCGCTTGAGCTGGAGATTGGGGATGATGGCGGAGAGGTTGGCATTGCCGCTGCGCTCCCCGAAGCCCAGGTAGGTGCCCTGGACGTGGGCCGCCCCGGCCTCCACGGCCATGACGGTGTTGGCCACCGCCATGCCGCCGTCGTTATGCACATGGATGCCGGTAACCACGGCGGGGAACCGCTCCACCACCGTCCGGGTGATGTCGTACACCTCCTGGGGAAAGGCGCCGCCATTGGTGTCGCACAGGCTCAGCACATCGGCGCCGGCATCCACCGCCGCCTCCAGGGCCGCCAGGGCGAAGGCGGGGTTGCGCTTATATCCGTCGAAGAAATGCTCCGCGTCGAAAATCACCCGCTTTCCCCGCGCCTTGAAGAAAGCCACGGTATCCCTGATCATCCGGAAATTTTCCTCGTCGGTGGTTTTCAGGATATCCCGCACATGCAGATCCCAGCACTTGCCGAAGAGGGCCACGGTATCGGTTCCGGCGGTCAGCAGGGCCTGTACGTTGGCGTCCTCCTCCGCCGGGATATCCTTGCGGCGGGTGGATCCGAAGGCCACCAGCTTCGCGTGCCGGAGCCGGAGCTCCCCGGCCCGCCGGAAAAATTCCAAATCCTTGGGATTGGAGCCGGGATTGCCGGCTTCGATATAGGGCACGCCCAGGTCGTCCAGCAGCCGGGTCACGGCCAGCTTATCCTCCACGGAGAAGGAGATCCCTTCCCCCTGGGCGCCGTCACGCAGGGTGGAATCCAGGATTTCAATGGTTCTCGTCAAGGCGATGCACGCCCTTTCCTGATAAAATCCGCGGGGTCAGTCCTCATCCCGGATAGGGCGGTCCCCCCGGGCCAGGGCGGTGATGCCCGTGCGGGCCATTTCCACCACCCCGAAGCGCTCCATGTGGCGGATAAACTCATCCATCTCCTCGGTCTGGTCGGTCATCTCGATGGTGACGGTGGACTCGCCGATATCCAGGACCCGGCTGCCGTAGGTCTGGGCGGTTTTGAGCACCGCGCTGCGGCCGCTCCCGGCGGCGCGCACCTTGATGAGCAGCAGCTCGCTGTTGGAGCAGTTCTCCGGCTCCAGCACCTCCACCTTGACCACATCCTCCAGCTTGAGAAGCTGGCGGGTCAACTGGGTGAAGGTGGCCTCGTCCCCCGTGACCACCAGGGTCCAGCGGGAAAACTCCGGCTTTTCCGTCCGGCAGGCCACAATGGAATCGATGTTGAAGCCCCGGCGGGAGAAGAGGCCGGTCACCCGCAGCAGGACACCGGGGTGATCCACCGTCAGCACGGAAAACACCACTTTGCTTTCAGTCGTATCAGCCATGGCGGCTTCCTCCCTCAATTCATTTCCTCGATGATGTCGTCCACGGTCCCGCCGGGCGGGATCATGGGCAGGAC
>CAKTXU010000259.1 GCA_934630995.1 uncultured Eubacteriales bacterium | reverse complement strand
ACGACGGCGTGTCCATCAGCGGCGGGGCCAAGGACATCACCATACAGAACAGCAGCATCATCGATGATGTGGCCCACGCATTCTTTATCAGCAACGCCAATACCGTCACGGCGGAAAACATCGATATCCTGGACAGCAAGCAATTCGGCGCCGGCTATCAGGGTGTACTGGGCGTCTGCGCCGATAACGGCGCCGTGACGGAAAATATCCGCTTCAACAATATCCGGATCGGGGACATCCGCAACAACGATCTGTTCTATGTCGCCGTACAGTATGATTATTCCTACAGCCTCGTGCCCGGCCAGGCGGTGAAAAACGTCACCTTCTCCAATATCACCTATACCGGCACGGGCTTTGAGCTCTCAACCATTCAAGGCTACGCCGATGACAGACGGGTGGACGGCGTACATTTTGAAAATGTGGTGATCAACGGCAGCAAGCTCACCGGCGCGGACGGCGAAATCCTTGCCGTGGGGCCATTCGCGGACAACATCACCTTCTCGTAAGGAAGAGAAATAAGGAGTATCGGGGCCATGAAACAGACGCTGCAAATTCCCGCTTTTTCAGAGGACAATGCCTATCTGCGCAGCCACGACTACCGTATTCTCCTCCGGGAACCGGGGGAAGCCTGGCGGCCCATCATCCCCTATAGCGTGCGGATAAACCACAATGTGCAACAGAATATCGCCCTTTCTGATCCGGTCAAGCACTCCCCGATGATCTATTTCAACATGGGAGAACGCCCGGTGGAGGTCCTTCTGGAAAAGGCAGACGGCGCCATCTGGACGGCGGAGGTGCTTCCCGCCGATACAGGGAGCACCGTCCGGGTGGAGGGGGGCAAGGCCGTCCTGACCGTCCCCTCCCCGCAGAATCTCTGCGTGCGGATCAACCGGGAGCGCTATGAGCTGGTCTATCTCTTTGCCAATCTGCCGGAGGAGGCGCCCAAACCCGCGGAGAACGTGATCGTCATCCCTCCCGGCCATACCGAAGCGGGGTTTATCGGCACCGGCGTCTGGAACGGCGCCATCCGGGACGTACGGCTCTACCGCCGCTGTCTCTCCCCGGAGGAAATCCGCTCTCTGGCCGCAGGCGGCGAGGCGGACGGCTACACCTACCGCTGGGCGCTGAACGGCAGCCTTGAAGAAGAAGGAGGACGCGGCGTCCCAGCCCTTCTGGGCGAGCCCGCTCTGGCAGCGGATTATCACGGTGCACCCGCCCTGGTCTTCGACGGGCTGTGCGACCGCTTTGCCACCGGAACGGAATTGCCTCTGGAATGGGCGGAAACCTACAGCATCAGCGTTTGGGTCTATCTGGAAGGGGGCGCTCCCCGCGGCTGTCAAATCCTGCAGGAGCTGCTGCACGTCTACGCCGACGGAACGGTCTGCTCCAATATCGGCCGGTGGGAATTTCCCTACCGCAGCCGCAACCGCCTGCTGCCCGACGGCTGGCGCCACCTGGCGCTGGTGAAGGACGGCAGAGACGTGACCGTCTATATCGACGGGGAAAGCGGCGGTACCGAAACAAGGGAACCGCAGACCCGCGGCTACGGGCTGGTCATCGGCGCGGGCGACGTGCAGCAGGGCATCTGTCTCAGGGACAATCAGACCCTTTACCTCTCCCCCGGCGCGGTTCTTCACGGCACCGTCAACATCGCGGGGGCCCGGCACGTCCGGGTATACGGCAGCGGTATTATCGATATCACCCCGCGGGGAGAACCCCAAACCTGCTTTAACGGCATCCTCATATCCAACTCCCGGGACGTGGAGATTTCCGGCGTCGTCGTCAACAATCCACGCTTCTTTTCGGTACGCACGCTGTATTCCGCGCAGGTGACCTGGCGCAACGTGAAAATTTTCAGCAGCTACGGTCCCTCCGACGGCTGCAACATCGTGGGAAGCGGGCAGGTGACGGTGGACGGCTGCTTCATCCGCTGCAACGACGACGGCTTTTCCATCGCAGATCACACCGACGGCGTCACTATCCGGGACTGCATCCTCATCAACGACGCGGCTCACGGCTTCCTCATCAGCTCGGCGGAAAACGTCCGGGTGGAAAACCTGGATATCCTAGACAGCAAGCAGCCGGATTTCGGCTATCAGGGCGTGTTCGGGCTCTGCGCCGATAACGGCTCGGCTGTACGGAATATCACCTTCCGGGATATCCGGGTGGGAGCGTTTCTCCACAACAAGCTGTTTGAAATCTGCGTCATGTTCAATCCCATCTACTCGCAGGAGCCGGGCAGGATGGTGGAAAATATCACCTTCGACAATGTCGTTTATACCGGCTTCGGCCACCTTCCCTCCTGTATTCGCGGCTATGACAGGGAACGCTGTGTCCGGGGTGTCCATTTTCGCGGCGTGACGATAAACGGCAAGGCTCTCGAAGAGGAAGACGGCATCGTCACGGTGGGCGACGGGGCCGGGGACGTCACCTTCGGCTGATTTTCCCTCTCTTCCCGAGAAAGGACGGACATATCATGAACGAGCACCTGATGAAAACCGCGCAGTGGATAAGCTCCTCCCGGTATGTTGGCAGGGCGGTCGTGCCGTTCTACCGCCGTTTTCCCGTGGCGGAGGGGGTGCTGCAGGCCACCCTGCACATCACCTCCCTGGGTCTGTACAAGGTTCTGCTTAACAACCTCCCCATCACGGACACCCTCTTCAATCCCGGGTGGACGGCATATAAAAAGAGGCTGCAGGTGCAATCCTACGACGTGACGGGCCTGCTGCTGCCGGGAAATCCGGAGAATCTTATCCAGGTGTATCTGTCCAACGGCTGGTTTTCCTGGATGGCGCCCAGCGCGCATTATCCGGGTCCTTATGCCCTGCTGGCGGTTTTGGAGATACAATACGCCGACGGCTCGACACAACTCATGCAAACCGACGGCAGCTGGGAGATCTCCTACTGCGAAATCGTCTCCAGCGACATATACAACGGCGAGACGGTGGACTACCGGCAGCAAAACCAGAACGACCGCATTTCCTTTCCCGTGGTCATCCGCAATATACGCAAGGACATCCTCGTCCCCCAGGAGGGGGTCCCGGTACGCGAACAAGAGGAGCTGGCCCCCGTCCGGTACTTTGTCACGCCAAAGGGGGAGCGGGTGCTGGATTTCGGGCAAAACCTGACCGGTTATGTCCGCATCCGCGCCAAGGGCAAGCCGGGGGATAAAATCCGCATCACCCACGCCGAGACGCTGGACAAGGCGGGCAATTTCTACACCGGCAACCTGCGGGGAGCCCGTCAGCAGGCCACCTATTTTCTCTCGGGGGAAAACGTCTGTCGGCCCAGCTTCACCTTCATGGGCTTCCGCTATATCCGCCTGGACGAATACTACTCCCAGGAGGTGCATCCGGAGGATTTCACCGCCGTAGCCGTCCATTCGGAGCTCAAGCGGACGGGCTGGTTCCGCTGCGGTATCGATAAGGTCAACCGTCTGTACGATAACATCCTATGGTCACAGCGAAGCAATTCACTGGATGTACCCACCGACTGCCCCCAGCGGGACGAGCGCTGCGGCTGGACGGGGGACGCCCAGTTGTTCTGCCGCACGGCGATGTATACTTATGACTGCCTCGCCTTCTATCGGAAATGGCTGCGGGATTTGGCGGCGGAACAGCTGGACAGCGGCAGCGTCACCCATCAGGTGCCCAACGTTCTGGAACATGAGGAGGGACTGTGGGGCTACGCCGGCGCCGCGGGCTGGGGAGACGCCGCCGTCATCGTGCCCTGGCAGTGCTACCTGATGTACGGCGATCCCGCCATCCTCCGGGAACAGTATCACAGCATGAGCGAATGGCTGCGTTTCATCGGGGACAGCTGCGGCGAGGGAAACTATATCTGGGATACCGGAAGACAGTTTGGCGACTGGATCGCGCTGGATGCCGCGGAGGGCGGCTACAAGGGTGCCACAGACGAGGCGCTGGGGGCCACGGCCTATTACGCCTATTCGGCCTCCCAGATGGCCAAGGCCGCGGCGGTTC
>CAKTXU010000258.1 GCA_934630995.1 uncultured Eubacteriales bacterium | reverse complement strand
GACGGTGAGGCGCATCGGGCCAACACTGGGTTTCCAGGCAGAAGCCCTGATTCTTGTGGAGAGCCACACCGCCCCGGCCGGTGGACTCTCCGAGACAGTTGGCCGTGTAGAATTGTATACCCGGCCGATCGGTATAGCATTCCAGACGAACACCCGAATGAGGGGACACCGCCGTTGCCGCCAGCCGCCAGCCCTGGCCCCGCAGATTGAAATTATGATCATAACCCTTGCCAAGCCGGAGTTGTTCGTCATCCGCCTCCAAATCCCGGCCGATGGGCTTCGCTGTCCGGAAATCAAAGGGCGTTTCCGCCACCGGACGGCATTCCCCTGTGGGCAGCAGCTTATCGTCCACCGGCAGGTAGGCATCGGATTCCATCGTTATCAGGGTATCCAGAGCCGTGTCCTCGCCGTCCAGTTGGAAATAGGCGTGGTTGGTGGGGCTGACCAAGGTATCCTTGTCGGCCTTCGCCTCATACAGAATATGCCAGGTGTTGTCGGCGGCAATCCGCATCGTCACATGCATTGTCAGGTTGCCGGGATAGCCTTCCTCTCCGTCCGGAGATTCGATGGAAAACCGTACAGCCGGCTCATCACCGTCCTCCAGGACCTCCGCCGTCCACAGTTTGCCTGAAAAGCCTCCCGCGCCTCCGTGGAGCTGAACCTCCGGATTTTCATTGCAGGGCAGGCGGACTTCCACGCCGCCCACCGTGAAAGGAAGGCCGGAAATCCGGTTGGCGCAGCGGCCTACCGTGGCCCCCTGATAAGACGAAAGGGGCAGATAGCCGTCGATGTCGTCATAGCCCAGAACCCGGTCCTCCCCCCGATACCGCAGCGCCTGCAGAGTCGCGCCGAAGGTCAGGAAAGAAGCCTCCATCCCGCCCTTTCCGACCAAGGTGTACTTCTCCACCTCCCGGCCGTCCGGCAGACGGCCGAAGCTTGTTTTTGTCACGCTCATAATGCTTTCCTCCGCTTCCAAAAATATCCGAAAAACCCACCTCATTATCTCATAATCTCGCTCGGAAAGCAATATGAATAATATCATCCGGCACATTGACAGTGCGACGAAGTCAAGGTATACTAGGTAAACAATGAATAAATCACGCTTAGCGGTTCAGCGGCGGATTGCTGGGGAATATCCCCCACGACAGCGTTAAAAATCCTCGAAATACGGCAGTATTCCTGCGGTTTTTTCCTCGTTGTGGGGGGATTCCCTTCACCAATCCATCCACCGGACTTCATCATCGTTTACCTAGAGATTCACCTACATACGGAAGGCTGGATAGATCGATGGATATATGGACCCTGCTGGTCATGTCTGTTGGCCTGGCGATGGACGCTTTCGCCGTTTCCGTCAGCAACGGCATTGTGCTATGTCATACCTGTCTGAGCAAAACTGTAAAAATTTCCGGCAGCTTCGGTTTCTTTCAGGGACTGATGCCCCTCGTCGGCTACATGATTGCCCGTTCCTTCGCGGACAAAATCCAGGCCTTTGACCATTGGATTGCGTTTCTTCTTCTGGCCTTTATCGGCGGAAAAATGCTGTGGGAGGTGGCACACGAAGAGGAAGAGGAGGTTCCTCGCGGCGATCCCTGCGACTGGAAAAACCTCCTGGTCATGTCCATCGCCACCAGTATCGACGCCCTTGCCGTGGGCGCTTCACTGGCCGTTATGCCCCAGACCGGTCTGCTCGCCTATACCTGGGGTTTCCTGGTCTGCTGCGGCGTCATCGCGGCGGTGACCTTCATCATCTGCTTCGCCGGTGTGAAAATCGGCTGCCGGACCGGCAACCTGTTCGGCAAAAAGGCGGAGATTGTGGGAGGTATCGTCCTCATCGCCATCGGTCTGAAAATTCTGCTGGAGCATCTGGGGGCCTTCGAGGCCATCGCCGGTTGGCTGGCTTAGTAAAAGCGGGTCCGGTTTTGACCGGGCCCGCTTTCATATGTATCAAACTTTATCTTCTATAAGGGACAGGAGAGGATACTCCGGGTTATAGTGTTTCTGAATAAAGACGGGGCTGCGTTTCTTATACAGCTTTTCAGCCACACGGTCGGCAATCGGCAGCAGCATCCGTTCGTGCGCGCACTGCACCGGTGAAACACGGTCAATCCGCCCGGTGGCCTGTTTGTTGAGACAGCCGCAGGTGTGATTGCAGCGGGCACGTATCGCGCAGTCCCCGCATGTGGATGGAACCGCCTCTCCGCGCCGGGCTATCTCCTCCCGCGCGCCCTCGTCTATCCCGGAGAAAACATCCCCCATCCTGTAGGCGGAATCGTCGATAAACTGGGTGCAGGGATACAACCCGCCGTCCGGGGCCACAGAGAGCTGTTTTTTTCCCAACTGACAGCGATCGCCGCAATAGTCCGCCCCCTTCAGATGGGAGCGGATTTTCATTTCAAAGGCGCCGAGATAGAATTTCTCCTCCCTCATGGTCCATTCTACATACCTGTCCGCCAGAAGCCGGTACTGGTTTTCCAGCTCCCGCAGGGCTTCCTCCGTCCAACCCGCATCCACGGCATAATTCAGGGAGGTTATCAGATACCGGAAGCCCTTTTCAAACAGCCAGACGACGGAAGCGGCAAAACGGGACACGGTATCCGGATTAACAGTCGTTAAAACCATCGCGTAGGGCTGATAGCGGAGAAGCAGCGAGAGCTTATCCTCCAGCATCGCTGCGGTGGGACGGCCGTCGTGAAAAACGCGGTAATCGTCCTGCGTCAGGCCGTCGTGGGAAACTCCCACCAGCATGGTGTGGCGACGGCTGAATTCCAGAAACGGCTCGTCCAGCAGGATGCCGTTGGTGGTTATCTTGTAAAAGAAGCGGTGCCCGGTCCGCCGGGAAACCTCCTGGGCATAGCCGACCGTCTCCTCAATCAGCTCCCGGCAGAGCAGGGGCTCCCCGCCGAAAAAGACCAGCCCCGTCTGCCTGCCCGAGGCTGCGGCCAAATCCACGGCGGCCCGGACGGTATCGCGCGTCATGGTGCGGGGGCTCTGCCGGACATAGCAGTAACGGCAGCTCAGGTTACAGGCATCTGTCAGATGAAGGGTCAGATGCATTTACAAAATCCCCTGCCCTTCCAGCCATTGCAGAAAATCCCTCACCTGGGCGCGCAGATTTTTCTCCGAAGCGGCCCGCAGCTCTTCATGATAGGCCTCATAATCAGGCTCCATCGTTTCCCAGGGTGTTCCCTCCTCCTGTGCCTTTTCCAGCCGTTCCCAGTATTGCTGCTGAACAGCGGGAGCATTGCCGGGATCGTAAAAGACGCCGACAGCGTAGGGCGTCCCTGCGTCCTGAAAAGCCTCCGCCGCATCCTCGGCTCTCCGGCGGGCCTCGTATTGTGCAACCGTGCTGCCCGTAAAAAACTCCCCTTGCCCGTTGTCAATGGTCAATTGCCCCTCACTCATCGAAACGAAGGATATCGCGACCCGCTTCTCCTCGTCCACAGCGTCCAGGGTTACTGGCTCACCGTACTTCACCCGTATCATACCATCCTCCGGGCGAAGAAAAAGCTCCTCCCGGATTTTGGGCTGGGCGATGAAGCGGCTGTCCGGCGCGTCTGCAAACCGAAGCCCGGCGGCGGACACCTCGCTACGGATAATGGCCAGCGCCTCCTGCTCACTGAAAAAGACGGAGGGCGCCACTGAAACACAGCCCATCGAGCCGGTGCCTTCCCCATGATAAAAGATGGGAGCCACCGCGCCTGAGAAGGATGATGAAGTCGCGAAGACAGCGGACGAATCGGCAGACGCCGCCGGTTCGGCGGAACAAGCGGACAGACCCATAGCCGATAAGGCGGCCATGGCGGCCAGCATGGCGCGGCTATGCTTCCAACGGCGGGGCAGAGCCTGCAGCAGGGTAGGATCTCCCGCCGCCTCCCTCAAATTGGGATAAGCGGGAACCTTGGCTTTTTTGACGGGGGTAACGGTCAGCATGCCGGTATGCTTCTTCCTCTCATTCTCTATGGGTTTCTTTCTGCCGATATAGTGCTGAAAA
>CAKTXU010000257.1 GCA_934630995.1 uncultured Eubacteriales bacterium | reverse complement strand
GTATCGCTCCAAGCTGATGGAGAATATAGCCTCTGAGGACAGGAAATTGATGGATGCGCTGGAAGGCGAGATACGGGCCCTGCAGCAGGAGATGGATGCCATCGATGCCGACAAACAGGCGCTGGCGTCCCAGAGGAAGGAACTGGAGACGCTGCGCGGGACAGCGGAGCAGAAAAAGCTGGAGCTGGATGCCCTTTACAAGGAGGCGCGCCGGGTGCTGCAAAAGCTTGACCAGGACGCCGAGTCTCTGCGCCGGCAGCAGGAAAAGCTGGAAAGGCAGCAGAAGGAGCTGGACGACAGGATAGCCAGCATCAAATACGGTGACGGCAAGTATACCGACGGCTCGATGCATTGGCCGGTGCCGGTGGTCAAATACATATTCCGGGGCTTCCAGACAAAGAATGGAAAGATAACCCATAAGGGACTCGATATATCCAGCCACCCCACCATTCCCATCTTCGGCAAGGATATCGTCGCCGCGGCGGACGGCGAGGTGATCTATGAGAATCATACCGATACCCGTCCGGGCAAATCGAAAGGCGGCGGTTATGGATATTACATCATCATCGACCATGGGAAGAACAGCAAAGGGGTGAACATCCGGACTCTGTACGCCCATTGCTCAGCCATCGAGGTCCGGGTAGGGGATAAGGTTGTGGGTGGTCAGACGGTCATCGGCAAGGCGGGAACGACGGGGGATTCCACCGGCCCCCATGTCCACTTCGAGGTCCGGGAGAACAACCAGCCGGTGGATCCCATCCAGAAGGGCTATGTCAGCATGAAATAAGCCCGGCCTTTGGGCCAAAACCCTCCCCGGCGGAAAACAGCCGCGCAAAAGGGGAACAACAAAGAGGACGATTATGAACAAGAAAGTATCTATCGGCGTGACGATTGCCCTGGTATTTCTGGCCGTGGCGCTGACCGCTTCGGTCACCATGATTATCGCCATGCGGCACTTCAGCTCCCTTGTAAGCGATCCCGCCAAACGGCAGGCCATGTTTGAGTATGTGACGGAAATCGATAAGCTGGTGCGGCAGCACAACGCCAATATCGATGAGGAAAAGCTGCGCACCGCCCTGGCTCAAGGGTATATAGACGGGATAAACGACCCCTATGCGGCGTATCTGACCGCGGATGAATATAGGGCGGAGCTGGAGGCCAAGGAGGGCAAGCTCATCGGCTACGGCGTGGAGGTTGTCCGCTCCAAGGACGGGGCGATCGTGGTGACCGGCGTGCAGAAGAATTCTCCGGCGGCTGCGGCCGGACTTCAGAAGGGGGATATCGTCACGGCGCTGGACGGGACGCCGGTCAGCGAGCTGGGATTGGTATCCGTGCGCACCCGGCTGGCGGAGGGGACGAAAATCATTATCACCTTCGAACGTGACGGGGAATCCAAGGCGCTGGAGATTTCGGCCAGCCTGTTTCCCGTGATCGGCGTGGAGGGCTCCATGCTGGATGAAACGGTGGGATATATCCGCATCCGCTATTTCAACGATACCTCCTTGGAACAGTTCAAGGCCGCCTATGCCTCGCTGGAGCAGCAGGGCGCGGCTCATTTTGTTTTCGATCTCCGCGGTGTGGACGGCGGTTCGCTGGAGGCCGCCAAGGAGGTCGTTGCCTACCTGATGCCCCGGGGCGCCTATGCCAAGGTGCAAAACAACGCCTCCGATGAGGTGGAAACCCTGTCGGCGGAGGATTCGTTCGAAATGGACAGCAGCTCGGTAACCCTGGTCAACAGCGCCACGGCAGGCGTGGCGGAGCTCTTTGCCGGCGTGCTCCAGGAATTTGGAAAAACTACGGTTGTGGGTACCGCCACCGCGGGGCGCGGCATGGTGCAGGAATGCTTCCCCGTCACAACCGACGGCTCTGCCGTCAAGCTGTCCACTTCCCAGGCTTACCTGATGAAGCAGGGGAAAATCGAAGGGGTGGGTATCACCCCTAACCAGGTGGTGACCCTGTCGGCGGAGCAGGCTCTGTATTTTGATTTGCTCACTCCCGCCGAGGATCCCCAGCTTCAGGCGGCGCTGAAAACAGCGCATACCGGACAGAACCCTCCGCCTGTTACCGAACCGTCCGGCACGCAATCGGAGCCGGAACCGCCTGTCAGCGGCGAAACTTCAGAGGAGGCTTCTTCTGCGGAACCGGAGAACAGTACCGGAGAATCCTAATTAAAAGCAAACCGGCCTGTCGTTTGACACAGGCCGGTTTTTCTATCCGTTCATTCAATGCGTCGTCTGTTCTTCCCTGTCCAGCAGCGTCTGTGAGATGATATACCGGGGGCGGTGTTTGGTTTCGGCATAGATCTTGCCGATATATTCCCCGATAACCCCCAGACAGAGCAGCTGGATGCCCCCGATCATCCAGATAGAGGCCACAATCGAGGTCCAGCCGGCAACCGTGACGCCTGCCAGCTTAGAGATAAAGGACCACACGAGGACGACGACGCTGATAAGAAAGATGAGCAGTCCCAGACCGGAAATCAGGCGTATGGGCTTGATGCTGAAGGAGGTGATGCCGTCGAAGGCGAAGGCCAGCATTTTCTTCAAGGGATACTTGGATTCCCCGGCGAAGCGTTCGCTGCGCTCATATTCGACGGTGGTCGTGGAAAAACCGATCAGCGGCACGATGCCCCGAAGAAACAGGTTGACCTCTTCGAATTCTGACAGGGCGTCCAGCGCCCGGCGGCTCATCAGGCGATAATCCGCATGATTGAAGACGATATCCGCCCCCAGGAGCCTCATCGTCTTATAAAATGCCTCCGCTGAGAACTTTTTGAAAAAGGAATCCTTTTTCCGGGAGGATCGGACGCCGTAAACAATATCGTGCCCCGCGTGATATTCCCGCACCATGTCTTCAATGGCGTTCACATCGTCCTGCAAATCCGCATCGAGAGAAACAACGACGTCCGCGTGCTCCCTGGCGGTCATCAGGCCGGCCACCAGGGCGTTCTGGTGGCCCTTGTTCCGGGAAAGGCACAGCCCGCAGAAGACCGGATTTTCCTCATGCAGACGGGTGATAATCTCCCATGTTTTGTCCTTTGAGCCGTCATTGACGAAAAGGATACGGCTTTTCTCGGTTATCAGGCCCTCCTGTTCCATGGCGGCAAGCTTTTTGAGCAGGCGGCGGGAGGTTTCCGGCAAAACCTCCTCTTCATTGTAGCAGGGAATCACCAGGTAAAGAATGGTATCCATCCGACCGTCTCCTTTACAGTATCTGATGTCCAGTATACCAGTTGTATGCGCCGTCTTCAAGATTTTCCTCCGTTTTTTGCCATACTGGCATGAACGCCCTCTTCGGCGCATATGCTATGAACGGGACTTCCTTTTATCGGTGAAAGGGCGGATGGGACATGCTGGTGGCGCTGCAGACGGAGAAACGGGAAAAGGGTGGATTCTGGCGGCCCGGCTGGCGGCGGGGCAGCGGCCCGGTGAGCTCCCGTTTTGTGCAGGTATGCGGTTCCCGCTTTCTGCTTATTGATGCCAAAGAGGATCGCCACGGCGGCCTGAACTGGGGAGAGATCCGCCGGATCGCCTGCGGAGAAAGCGGCCGTATGCTGCTTCCCCGCGAGCTGACGCCGCCGTCAGGGGCGGGGATCCGTCCGTTTCGGGGCGGCGCTCTCCAGCGGGATTTGATGCAGGTCACGGCGGTTTACCTGGTGCGCACGGCCCGCACTCCCTCCCGGCGCCTGCGGGCCGCCGTTTATGACCCCGCCGGCCATATGCCGGTCCTCGCCGCCGCCCTCCTGCCTTACGCGGAGATACGGGTGGTCACCGACAGCCCCAGAGCCTATGCGCTTCAGGAACAGATGGCCATGGAGGCCTACGGCGCCTCTCTGCCGGTATCGGCGGACAGGGCGGCGCTGGACGGCGCGGAGCTTGTGGTTGCCCCCGACGGTATTGGGGAACGACGGGTGAGGACGCGGGGCTTCGTTCTGTCCGGACGGCAGGAAAACAGGGCCGGCGTTGTAGGCGGCTATATCCCCGAGGTGCCGCGGGA
>CAKTXU010000256.1 GCA_934630995.1 uncultured Eubacteriales bacterium | reverse complement strand
CCCTGGTAAACCGCCGCTTCGTCATCGGCGCGAACGCTGCGGAGCAATCCCTTTTCAAACCGGACGGACAGCCCGCCGGTATCAATTTGAACGCTGTCTCCCGTCCGCATGGTAAGAGGCCGGGGGGCCTCCCCTTCCTCCGGGTGAAGGTAAATGCCTGTACAGCTCAGGGCGGGAACCCGTACTCTCACCACCGCCCGGACGGCGCTGCAATCACAGCGGCGCTGCTCCTTCGGCACCTCATCATGGGTGACGGCGTCGATGATTTGGAATTCCAGGCGGTTGCCCACCGTATCCGTCAGGTAAAAGCCCTTCAGACCCCGCAGCGGATCCGCCAGGACCAGCTCTGCACACTCCTCACGGTCGAAGGCGGCGGTATTGACCACCATATAAAGCAGCCCGTCGGTATAGCGGGCGGCCTGGCCGATATACCGCAGCGCCTGCCTTATGAGCAGTTCGGCGGTCGCTTCCGCATGTGTCGCGATGAGGGTCAGCTCCTTGTCGCTGTCCTCGTCCACCCACTCAATGGCGTGGCCGGTGATTTTAAACAGCTCTTTCCATAACGCGTGGAGCTCCTCGTGCGGATAGGGCATGCCCTTGGACGCGGCCAGGACACAAAGTGTCTCCAGTTGTGTCAGCAGCCGGTCCATTGTAAAACGCCGCCGCCACATGGAGCGGTTTCCCTTGACCGGCAGGTTGAAGGACAGCTCCGCGATATCCAGCGGACCCGCCACGACAGGAAGCTCTTCCTTTTCCAGGGCTTGAAAATATACATCCGGGGTGGAGAAAAACAGAGGAATTTTTTCCCGCAGCTTCCATTCCTTGACAAACTCCAGCAAACGGATAGGCTTGTCGTACCAATTCAGCCGGGGGCGGGAATCATCGCAGCCGTAGGGCAGCATTTCCACCCCCGCCGCCGCGCAGCCTTCCGGACGGCGGGGCGCTATCTCCTCGCGGAAAAAGGCGGCGCGGATATCCGTCCAGTCCTTTTCATAGTCGCCATTGGTATAGGCGGCGGAGAGCATCCCGCCGCCGAATCCCCGGGCCACCAGCACCGCCGAGCCGTCCAGCCCCCTCCAGTAAAACTGCCGTGGCACGCCGCGCCCGTCCAGGCTCAACTCCGGCCGTTGAAAGCGGTAATAGCGATGTCCGCACAACCGCAGGATCTGTGGAAGCTGGCTCTGCCCGCAGGCGGTGTCGAGGTTAAAGAAAAAGGCCGGGCCATCGATGCCGAAATAGTTCCGGAACCAGCGCACCCCCTCGGCGCAGTTGCGGACAAAGGTCTCCTCACCCACATAAGAGGGACGCGCCAGACTGTAGCCCCCGTTTGCCACGCCGATCCGCCCGGCCTTGACCAGCCGCTTCATCCGCTCGGCCTGTTCCGGACAGGCCGAGAGAAAGGGCTGCAAACTGTGGATGACATTGTCGATGAACCAGGTGGTTTCGGGATTTTCCTCCAGCCAATCCAGCACCTCGCCGAACAGGCCGATATAGCGCCAGACGTGCCATTGCCGGGGATACACCCAGGCATAATCGTGATGAGAATGAGGGACCAGATGGATTTCCCTGAGGCTGGCTTGAGAAGCGTCCATGAATGCGTTCACCTCGTTCAAGTATAGTTGCCGAGCGACATGCCCTTCTCGACAAAATAGGCATAGGTTTCGTATTCCACCAGATTGGAGACGGAATGATCGCTGTGCATGACATAGCCGTAGCCCAGCTTGAGCAGCGGCAGCTTTTCCTCCAGCTCCCGATCTATCCGTGTCCGATTGTTGGATTCCAGCACCCGCGCGTCCAGCCCGCCTATCAGCGCTAGTCTGTCTCCGTAAAGCCGGTGAAGCGCCAGGCAGTCCATTCCCGCCTTGACCTCCATGGCCTGTAGACAGTCTAGCCCCACTGTAAGCAAATCCGGCAGCAGCGGCGCCATATAGCCGCAGGAGTGCAGCACAACCGGGATGCCGTGGGCATGCACGTGCGAAAAAGTGCGGCGATAGCCGGGCAGCAGACATTCGCGGAACATAGCGGGCGACAAAAACGGCGCCTGTTTATATCCCAAGTCGTCGGTATACCACAGGGCGTCGGGCCAGCCGCAGTCGGAGAACAGCTCCTCCTGCAAATCCACCAGCAGCGCCGCATAAATCTCCACCATGTCCCGAATCCAGCCGGGGTCCTCCGCCATGCCCGCCAGGATCGCCTCATGGCCGCACAGGGAGGTGAGAAAGCTGAAAACATTGCCGGTATAGAACACCAGGGCGCGCCCACTGCTCTGCGCGGCGCAGCGGCATTCGAGATAATAGGCGCGTGCCAGCCTCTCCCGGGGAAAGGGGCGCCGCGTGAGGAAGGGACGCGCCATCTCTTCCCAGTCCCGGCGGCAGGTGACGGTGAAACCGATGTGTTCCGGCGCGCCGTCCCGGTGCTTCTGGGTCCGGAGAACGGCGCCGTTGCCGTCCAGCCGCGTCACCGTTTCCGTATCCTCCCGCAGGACAACGGGGATGAAGGCGGGATCGACATCGCAGTTGAAGCCGCCGGTGGCGGCGATATCGAAAGAGAAGCGCTCCGCCACCTCGTCAAGGGAGCGGATCTTCCCCTCCCGTGTCCATTTATTCTCCGTATCCCGCCAGAACTGTTCGTACAGGCCGATACGGTCTACCGGTTTGTGGGCCAGGATCCGGGCAAAGCGCTCACGTCCCGTCATTCCGCTTTCCTCAGCGCCGCTTTGAGCAGATAGTAGGTCTGATTTTTGGTGCCGTCCGCCCGGACGAGCCAGAAGCCACGGTAATCCTCATTGCTGTGAGAGTTGTTCTTCACCTTGCCCGCTACCGGCTCGTTGCAGTAAAGCTGCCAGTAATTACAGTATTTCATGCCGTTCTTAAGCGCTGTCTTGTAGGTTTTCAGAACATTGTAGAACAGCCGGCTGTCGCCGAACTCCATCTCCGGCAGGCCGAATTCCCCAATATAGAGGTTGTCGCGCCCGAGAACCTCTGAGGGAGGCGTATGCTCCCGCAGATATCGCAGGGCGGCGTCGAAGCTGTGCTCGCCGATTGTGGTGTCATAGGCGGAATAGGCGTACATATCGCATTTGGTGTGAGGGACGATATCGTTTATAACGCTGGTCATCCCTTGCATTGACCTGTCCAGACAGATGAGCTCCAGGCAATTGTACACCTCCATCCCCTCCGGCGGGGTTGCGGCGCGGGCGTCCTCCACGGCCTGCTGCCGGTTGTTGATCCAGCGCTGGAACCGTTCCATGGCAGCCTTGTCGTAGGTGTAGGTGCTCTGCTCCATTACCCACCAGTCGGATTCCCAGGTCTGAATAATGAAGGTTTTGCCGGAATTCCGGTAAGTATCCAGTAAATACGCAGTAAAAGCCTTCAGATTATCATATTCCTGTTCCAGCAGCTCCTGATAGCTGTCCTCCGCATACTTGGCCTTGAAGCTGGGCTGGGTCGGGCTTTCTACATAAAGGATGAAGGTGTCTATCGTTTCACTGGAAAAGGCCCTCTTGAAGGGCTCGCTCTCGCACAAATCAGGCAGGGATTTGATTTTGCCCGTATCCCAGGAATAATTGAAGGGATAAGTGTTCACATAGGAGGGGGGCATGGTGCTGCTCACGGCCAGGAAGAGATTCGCCACCCGGGCCCCCAGCTCCTCGATGGCCTTGACTCCCTCCACCAGGTAATTTTCCTTGGAATGGGTATAGCCTCCGGCCGCGTGAGTGACTGAAAACACGTCGGAGAAATCCACACCATTCACCTCACTGACCCGGCGCAGCTCCGCCACGGGATCGTTGACGCCGTCGATACGAAGATGGAAGGGCCTGTAACCGCCGAAACCGTCGGAGCCGGTGACGACGAATTTCAGATAGTTGCTGTTTCCGGGCAAAGGCGCGTCCGGCGAATACCGCCGCGTAAGGCCCGCCGCCGCCTCCTCCTCGTCGAAGGGGGCCATCCCCACCTCCGTATAGCTCTTTCCGTCGGAAGACACATAAGCCTTCAGGGAC
>CAKTXU010000255.1 GCA_934630995.1 uncultured Eubacteriales bacterium | reverse complement strand
TTTCGGATATATTCCAAAGCCTCCTGCGGCTTCTCAAACACCTCATAACGGGCCGTGGGGATATCGTATTTCTTCATCAGGTGTTTGGAGAATACCTTGCTTCCCTCCAGGATGGCCGCATTGGCCCGGGGGCCGAAGGCCGCGATGCCAGCACTCTCCAGAGCATCCACCATACCGGCCACCAGCGGATCGTCAGGCGCCACAAAGACCAGCTCCACCTTGAGCTCCTTAGCGAGCCTAACCATCCCATCGATGTCTGTGGCCGCCACGGCGAGGCACTCCGCATCCTGGGCAATACCGCCGTTTCCCGGTGCGCAGTAGAGCCTTCCGCAGCGTGGACTCTCTTTCAGCTTGCGCACGATGGCGTGCTCACGGCCGCCACCGCCGACCACCAATATATCCATCTTTTTCACGTCCGGCCTCCTCAATGGTGGAACAGCCGCAGGCCTGTGAAGGCCATGGCGATGCCGTATTTATCGCAGGTATCGATGACGTTGTCATCCCGGATAGAGCCGCCAGGTTCCGCGATGTAGCTGACGCCAGATTTATGTGCCCGCTCGATATTGTCTCCGAAGGGGAAGAAAGCGTCGGAACCCAGAGAAACACCGGATAGGGTGTCCAGCCAGGCTTTTTTCTCTTCCCTGGTCAGAGCTTCCGGCTTCTCTGTGAAAAAGGTTTCCCAGGCGCCATCGGCGAGCACATCTTCATAGTCTTCGGAAATATAGACATCAATGGTATTGTCACGGTCGGGACGGCGGATATCCTCGCGGAATGGCAGGTTCAGCACCTTTGGATGCTGACGCAGATACCAGACATCGGCCTTATTGCCCGCCAGACGGGTGCAGTGGATGCGGCTCTGCTGACCCGCGCCGACTCCGATTACCTGCCCGCCTTTGGCGTAGCAGACGGAATTGGATTGGGTATATTTCAGCGCAATCAGGGCGATCAGCAAATCCCGCTTCGCGCCGCCGGGAAGCTCCTTGTTCTGGGTGACAAGATTAGCAAGCATTCCCTCATCGATTTTCACCTCGTTACGGCCCTGCTCAAAGGTGATACCGTACACATCCTTGTATTCCACCGGTGCTGGAGTATAAGCTGGATCGATTTTTACCACGTTGTAGGTTCCCTTGCGCTTGGTTTTCAGGATTTCCAGCGCTTCATCTGTATACCCAGGGGCGATGACGCCGTCTGACACCTCCCGGGCCAGCAATGTCGCGGTTTCCCGGTCACACGGATCGGACAGCGCCACCCAATCGCCGTAGGAGGACATGCGATCCGCTCCTCTCGCGCGGGCGTAGGCGCAGGCGATGGGAGACAGCTCCAAATCCTCCACAAAATATATTTTTTTCAGGGTATCGGACAATGGAAGCCCAACGGCGGCTCCGGCCGGACTGACATGCTTGAAGGAGGCTGCGGCAGGCAGGCCGGTGGCCTCCTTCAGCTCCTTCACCAACTGCCAGCTATTAAACGCATCTAGAAAATTGATATAGCCCGGACGTCCGTTGAGCACCTCGATAGGCAACTCACCTTCCTGCATAAAGATGCGGGAGGGCGTCTGATTCGGATTGCAGCCGTATTTGAGCAGCAGCTCCTTCGCCATGGGATATCATCCTTTCCGCTTATTTCTTGTTTTTGTTGATGATGCGGGTCTCTGTCTCGCCGGTTTTCCAATCAATGAAGCGCGTAAAGAGCGAAACCTTGTTATCAGTATTCAGGCCGTCCCACACGGCGGCGGTGAAGGCGTCGATATCCGAATATTCAAGCGAGACCGGTGTGGGCTCCCCCTCAAAGGATGGGAGGGGATTGCCGTCGCCCTGATAGGTATGGATGAAATGCCCAATACCGGGCTGCGGCGTTTCATACTCAAAGAAATAGCGGCGGACCGAAGCGGGATCCCCGTCGGCGGATTTGAGGATAGACAGACGGTAGCAATCCTTTTCCGGTTCCATCATACCGGAAATGCGGGGGGTGAAATTGGGGGCGTCCGGTTCAAAGGTCCGGGTGCGCAGGGCTTCCTCAAAGGTTTGTCCCATTTTCAGCGCCTCATACACCGTATCGGTCTGATCCCCGTTGGTAACGATAGTGACACCGTCAAACACCCGGACAGGCGCATAAATGATCAGCGAGGGATCCACCATTTTACTATCATCGAAAGCCTTGGTTTTTAAACCATTACCGTCTGCAATAAAAATACGGTTGCGGCTGTTCTCACTGCGTCCCATAATGAAGTATGCGATTAGTCCCCAACGCGTATCAGTGCTTTTCCCCAGTATAATTCCCCTGCCGGGATAGGATGTGTCGCCCAGTTCTTCCGCGAGCCTTCTTGTCTGCATTGTGCTTCCTCCCCTATTTAGTCGTCCTGAATCAAAGCGGTATTGCCCTCTATATGTATTTTCCCTTGGCAGTAAAGGGCCACCGCCTTTGGCAGCAATTCCCACTCCGCCTCCTCCATCACTCGCCTCTGCAAAATTTCCGGGGTATCTGAGGGCAGAATAGTCACTGCCTTCTGCAAAACAATAGCGCCGCCGTCCGGAATCTCATTGACAAAATGGACGGTGGCTCCTGTCACCTTAACCCCGTAACGCAAGGCTGCTTCGTGGACCCGCAGGCCATAAAAACCTTTTCCGCAGAAGGAGGGAATGAGAGAGGGATGAATATTGAGAATTCTATTGCGGTACCGGGCGATGACTCGTTCACCGAGAATGCTGAGGAAGCCAGCCAGCACAACCAGCTCCGCTTCGCAATCCTCCAACTGTTCAAGCAGCGCGTTGTCAAAGTTCTCAGCGCTGGTATAGGCTTTGCGGGATACCACCACCCCCTCAATACCGGCGGCCTTGGCCCGTTCCAGGGCATATGCGCCGGGGGTGGAGGCGATGACGCGGACAATCCGGCCGCCCGGGATTTTCCCGGACCGTTCTGCGTCAATCAGAGCTTGGAGGTTGGTCCCGCCACCCGACACCAGGACGGCGATATTCAGCATAACTCGACACCCGCCTCGCCTGCGACGACCTCGCCCAGGATGACCGCCTTCTCCTCAGCAGCTTCCAACACACGGACAGTTTCATCCGCTTTATCCGGGGCAACGGCGATGCAAAGGCCAGTTCCCATGTTGAAGGTGTTGAACATATCGTGTTCCGGTATGCTGCCGGTCTTCTGAATCAAGTCAAAAACCGGCAGGACAGGCACCCGGCTTTTCTCAATTTTTGCCGTCATGCCGGTCGGCAGCATACGGGGAATATTCTCATAATAGCCGCCGCCGGTGATGTGGGAAATGCCGTGAACCTCCACCGTCTGCATCAGCTTTATCAAGGGCTTGACATATATTTTTGTAGGTGTTAGCAGCGTCTCGCCCAGGGTGGCACCCAATTCATTATAACGCCTTTCCAGCGCCTCCCGGGATATATCGAACACCTTTCGTACCAAAGAAAAGCCGTTGGAGTGGACGCCACTGGAGGCCACGCCGATGAGAGCATCTCCCACCCGCACATTTTTGGAATCCACAATATGGTCGTAATCGGCCAGCCCCACACAGAAGCCGGCCAGATCGTATTCGTCCTCCGGATAAAAGCCGGGCATTTCGGCGGTCTCGCCGCCGATAAGGGCACAGCCGGACTGTACGCAGCCCTCCGCCACGCCGGCAACGATTGCGGCTATTTTTTCAGGGAAGTTCTTTCCGCAGGCGATATAGTCCAGGAAAAAAAGAGGCTGCGCGCCGGAACAGGCTACATCATTGGCACACATAGCCACACAGTCTATACCCACCGTGTCATGCTTATCCAACAGGAAGGCGATTTTCAGCTTCGTACCCACACCATCCGTTCCGGAAACCAAGACGGGACGGCGCAGACCAGACAGATCCGGCTCGAACAAACCGCCAAAGCCGCCGATACCGGAAAGCACGCCGGGGATAGAGGTCCTCGCCACATGCTGCTTCATCAATTCCACGGCCTTGTAGCCGGCGGTGACATCCACGCCGGCCGCGGCGTAGCTCTCGCTTACAC
>CAKTXU010000254.1 GCA_934630995.1 uncultured Eubacteriales bacterium | reverse complement strand
GGACATCCTGCGGTATGTCGACGAGCATTTCACCGAGCCCCTGACCACTGCCGGGGCCGCCAGGCTGTTCGCCTTCACAGAGCCTTATTTTTGCCGGTATTTCCGGGAGAGAACCGGCATGACCTTTGTGGAATATCTCACCCATCTGCGTCTGGAGCGGGCGGGAAGCCTGCTGCGGTCCACCGACAACCCGGTGGCCGAGGTCGCGGAGGCGTGCGGCTTCACGGACGCCAATTATTTTACCCGCCGGTTCACCAGGAGGTTCGGCATGCCGCCCCAGGCCTGGCGGGAAAGACAGGTCTAGAAGGGCGCCCGCCTCCCTGGAAGAGGGCGCTCCACGCGGTGTATGCCGCGGCCCGCTCACTCCACATCTATGGGCCGGTCGTGATCGTAAAACAGCCGGTCCTGTTCCCCGATTTCCCGCACCACACGGCAGGGAATGCCCACCGCCACCACGTTGGCGGGCAGATCCCCGGTGACCACGCTGCCGGCGCCAACGACGGTGTTGTCCCCGATGGTCACGCCGGGTAGAACCACCACGTTGGCGCCCAGCCAGACATTGCTGCCGATGGTGATGGGCAGGTTATATTGGGCCGTGCGGCGGCGCAGCTCGGGATGGATGGGATGAGTCCCCGCGGTGAGGGTGACGTGGGGGCCGAACATGACATTGTCCCCCACCCGGATAACGGTGTCGTCCACCAGCGTCAGGCCGAAATTGGCGTAGACGCCGCTGCCGAAATGGACGTATTTCCCGCCCCAGTTGGCGTGCAGCGGCGGCTCGATGGTGCAGTTTTCACCGATTTCCGCGAACATCTCCCGAAGCAGGGCCTCCCGCTTGTCCGGCTCGGTGGGGCGGGTGTGATTGTACTCGTACAGCCGGTCCAGACATTTGGCCTGCTCAGCCACCAGCTCATCGTTGTTGCAGAAATACAGCTTTTTCCCATGCATCCGCCGGAGGGTTTCCTTCAGCTCCATAATACCGACACATCCTTCCAGGCCTTTTCTTCAGCCTTATGTTATGGCTACCATCATAGCAGGGGGCGGAGCGGGAGGCAAGGGGAAAAGAAGAAGGATAAACGAGGAAGACAGGCACCCGCTGAAAAGGCGGGGCATACACTGCCAGGGGAGGTGTTGCTATGGATTTGAAGGACGGCCGGATCACGGTCAATCAGGTGCTGCGGAATCCGCAGGCGATGGCGGTACTCCAGAGAGAGCTGCCGGAGCTGGCCGGCTCGCCCCTGCTGCGCATGGCGGGCGGGATGAGTCTCAACCAGGTACTGTCCTTTGTCAAGGGAAAGGTCCCGCCGGAGAAAATCAGGGGGATACTCGATCAGCTGAAGGCCATATAAGGGCATGTCTTCAGACGCGCGGCAGAATGTATTTGCCGCGCGTCTGTTTTGTGCTACAATGGGGAAAAGGATGGCGGAAGGGAGCGGGTGGAATGGACAGACTGACAAATCCGGATGGACCCGGGCTGATTGCACCAGGGTCCGAGGAGGAAGCGTTCGAGAAGCTGCGGAGATTGGAAAACATGACGGACGCCCTGCGCGCCGAGCAGGAGGAACTGGCCGCGGAACTGGCCCGGCTCAAGGCGGATAACCAAACCAAAACCTATCGGTTTCGGGAAAAAATGGCGAAAAAATATGCCAACGCCACCGTGCTGGATGCCCTGGCCCTCTACGATTTGGTATGAGCCGGGGAGAATTTGTGCAAGACAGGAAAGGGGCGGAAGGATTTCAGAAAAAAAGTGTACTTTCCGTTAATTTTTTGTCAGCGCCCTTGTAGTTTCCCGCGGAATAGAGTAAAATACGATTATGCTTTAAAATAAAAGGAGGCTAATTTCCTATGGCAGTAAAAGTAGCAATTAACGGTTTTGGCCGCATCGGCCGTCTGGCTTTCCGTCAGATGTTCAACGCTCCGGGGTATGAGGTTGTCGCCATCAACGACCTCACCAGCCCGAAGATGCTCGCGCACCTGCTGAAATACGACTCCGCGCAGGGCCGCTACGCCCTGGCCGACAAGGTTTCCTCCACCGAGGATTCCATCATTGTCGACGGCAAGGAAATCAAGATTTATGCCAAGCCCAACCCCGAGGAGCTGCCCTGGGGCGAGCTGAAGGTGGACGTGGTGCTGGAGTGCACCGGCTTCTTCACCTCCAAGGCCAAGTCCGAGGCCCATATCAAGGCCGGCGCCCGCAAGGTCGTCATCTCCGCCCCCGCGGGCAACGACCTGCCCACCGTCGTGTACAGCGTCAATGAGAAGACCCTGAAGGCCTCCGATACGGTCATCTCCGCCGCCTCCTGCACCACCAACTGCCTGGCTCCCATGGCGGATACCCTCAACAAGCTCTGCAAAATCAAGAAGGGTTATATGACCACCATCCACGCCTACACCGGCGACCAGATGACCCTGGACGGCCCGCAGCGCAAAGGCGATCTCCGCCGCGCCCGCGCCGCCGCCGTCAACATCGTGCCCAACTCCACCGGCGCCGCCAAGGCTATCGGCCTGGTTATCCCCGAGCTCAACGGCGTTCTGGACGGCTGTGCCCAGCGTGTCCCGGTGCCCACCGGCTCCCTGACCCAGCTGGTCGCCGTGTGCGAGGGCAAGGTTACGGCCGACGACGTGAATGCCGCCATGAAGGCCGCCGCCTCCGATTCCTTCGGCTACACCGAGGATGAGTTGGTGTCCAGCGACATCATCGGCATCACCTACGGCTCTCTGTTCGACGCCACCCAGACCAAGGTCATGGATATGGGCGACGGCACCACCCTGGTGAAGGTTGTCTCCTGGTACGACAACGAGAACTCCTACACCTCTCAGATGGTCCGCACCATCAAATACTTCTCCGAACTCAAGTAATCGAAGCGAATGGCGCAAAAAGGACGGGATGGTTCAATCCCGTCCTTTTTTTATCCGTGGACGGCCTGTAATTTGGTTTTATAAAAGAAAATACTTCGGAAATATCATTAGTAATACGAAAATACGATATATTGTGGCTTTTTAGTACCCAGCCACCTTCCCACACTATATCTGGCGGCTTGCAAAATTAGAACAAATGTTCTATACTATAGATACGGTCAACGACGGGATAGGGACAAGCCGTGTGCCGGATAAATGGATGGAAGGGGGTATACGATGTATATCTATTACACCTGCGAAGAGGTGGCGGAGATGTTCCGCGTGAAAAAGTTCACCGTGTGGGATTGGATCCGCCGGAAGAAGCTGGCGGCTGTCCGGATCGGGCGGGATTACCGCATCCGGCCCGAGGATTTGGAGAGCTTCGCGACGGCGCGGAAAACCACGGCGCTTCCGGCGGAGGATGCCGGCAAATGAGACGGGCCCGCCCGGAGAAACCCGACCGTTTCTCCGGACGGGCTTTTTTTCACGCGGTGATCGTCCTCCCGCCTGCCGGCGGGCAATTTCTTCGCTCTTTTCTCGGCTCAGCCTTGCGGCAGCCGGGAATTTATGGTAGGATGGAATATGTTTGAGGCCGTCGGGCAAGGTAAGGAAGAGGAGGTGCGGGGATGTATAACAAGCTGCTGCGGTTGATCTCCGCGCTGGAGGACAACGCCGTGCTTGCCTCGGTCCGCAAGGGATTTGTCCTGCTGATTCCCGTCCTGATGACCGGCTCCTTCGCCCTCCTGTTCCGCAGCTTTCCACTGCCGGCGGTTCAGGCCTTTTATGAGACGGGGGCCGGTGAAACGATCGCCCGGCTTCTCAGCTTTATCATCGATTCCACCACCGGCTTCATGTCCGCCTATCTGACGCTCAGCGTCAGCTACTATTATTCCTCCACCTTCAAGATAAAAAACACCACGCTCCAGGTCATGGCCATGATCCTGTCCCTGGCCTGCTTCGTCGCCTCCTTCGGGGCGGCCAGCGGTTCCCTGCAGCTCTCCCATTTCGGTTCCACCGGCGTGTTCACCGCTCTTCTTAGCTCCCTGGTAGCCACTAAGCTGTTTTTCGTGCTGTGCACACGGGTGTTCCGCTCGGTGCGCTCC
>CAKTXU010000253.1 GCA_934630995.1 uncultured Eubacteriales bacterium | reverse complement strand
CCATAAGCTGGCTCAGGCCACCGGTGATGCGGCCAACCGGGTTGCCGCAGGCGCGGCTTATCAAATCCCAGGTATCGTTGTTTTCCACATGGGCATATTGGAGGGCGGCGCGCTTGTCCACAATGGCGCTGCGGAACTGTTCGTTCAGATTCATGGTCAGCCGCAGGTTGACCATGCCAATCAGGGTGGAGGACAGATAGCGGTAGGCGACGATGGCCATGAGGCCGAAAAGCGGCGGGAAGACAGCGCCATAGGGCTGTGCGCGGTCGAAGATACCGAGCGCCGTGTCCACAAAGGCGGCGGTGACGAGCACCTGCACAGAGGGGAGCAGGGCGTTGAGCAACTGGTTGAGCAGCAGCAGCGCCGTGCGAAACGGGGCTGCTTTCATGGGGATTGACACGCAGTCGAGCAGCGTGTATCGGTTGCTTTTGAGGGGCAAGGGGCGCACCTCCCGAAAAATAAATAAGGGCGGCTTACGAACGCGAACAGCCCGCAGGCGTCCGGGCGGAACGGAAAACTGTGCTATTCCCCGTATACCGTGACGAGCGGCAAGGGCATGACTCTTCCGGGGCTCACATAAGGGCGCGGTTAAGGGACACCTTCTGCTTTTCCTCGGCGGACAGGGACTCATAAAAGCGCCGGGGAAAGGACGGATCGAAGAGCCGCTCCTCAAACGAGAAGGCCCAGGGCCTCCGCTCGGCGTCGTTCAGGCCGCAGCACTCGGTGAGATCCCGCTGCCTGACCCCATCCAGCGCGGTCAAGCAGGCGGACAGGGCCGGGTGAGGGCAAAGGCGCTTGGCATAGTACACACAGACATACAGATAATCCGCCGCGCCCATGACCCGGCAGGCATCCAGTAGCGCCGCCATATCCGGCGGATTGTTTTTCAGCACATACAGGATATCGCACAGTTGGTCGAGACGCCAGCCTCCTTCCGACAGCAGATAGAGAGAATGCATGTCCTTGTAATGATGCAGACACAGGGACAGGAAGGCATAGACCGGCGAAAGCTTTTGAAAGGGGACGCCGAACAGACTGTCCGGCAGGGTGTGGGACAGCACCTCTTCCATATCCGCCCTGTGGCCTCCTTCCCCCCAGAATATATCGAGATTGACATCCACATTGACATAGGGACAGAGCGGATTGCCGGTTTCCTTCACAAAGGGGGCGGTCTGGTGGCTCATGGCGTTCTGGAAAATCAGCTCGCGCCGGGTGAAGGGCTCCACCCCCTCCGGCGTGATCCGGCCCTGGACAAAGCCCAGCCGCAGCAGCAGCGCCTTGACCGCGTCCAGATGCCGCCGATTTATCAGCAGATCGATATCGCCGGAGGCACGGAGGCATTCATCCCCATAGGCATCCCGGGAGAGGACGGCCCCCTTAATGACGGCATAGGGGACGCCGTCCATGGCGCCGAAGAGAGGGGCGCAGGCGCGGAAGCGCTCCCGGACGGCTATCCGGTTCAGCGCGGACTGGGCAGGATTCAGCCTGTCCGGATAGGCTGCCTTGAGCCAGGCCATACAGCGGCCGCGCAGCAGGACATCGGAAATATCCGAAGCCGGGACGGCGCCGCTTTCGATGGCGCGGATACCGGCAAGAATCTCGGAGGGGCTCATAGCGGCTCGACCCCATTCCTTTCGTAGAAGTCCCGATAGCGGGTATTTTTAGCGGTGGCGCGATAGACGCCGCGGAGCGAGGGCCCCGCTTTCTCGCGGACGGCGCTGAGCAGCGCCTGCTCAAAATCCCGGTCAAACACCCGGCAGGAGAGCATGAAGCCCTCTATCACGTCGTCACGCACCACCGCCAGGCCAACCAGGCCCATATCGCCGTACACATCTGCCGCCGAGAGCGCCAGAAGAATATAGCGGGGATCCTCCCGCAGCGCAGCCAGCTCCTCCCGGGTGTAGTGGGTATCGGCCAGATTGCACTGGTGGGTCCGCTGGGACAGCTCGGCGAGGCGGGGAAGCTCCTGCTCTGTCGCCGGGGCGCAGCGGCAGACCGTCTGCAGCGAGCGGTTGTACTCCTCCACGGTGTCATACAGCCGCTTGGTTTTTTCGCGCTCCTTCTGCTCCCTGTAAAGGACGGTACGGTTGCGTTCGCCGGCCGATTCCGCGGGGAAGAGGGCGGACAGCTCCGCCAGCCATTGGATGGAAGCCTGTTCGGCCTTTACGCAGACAACTTCCGGCAGCAGTGAGCGCACCAGGCCCAGCTCGTAATCGCTGTCGTCCAGAAACACAAAGCTGTCGGCAGTCAGATGCAGCTCCGCAGCCATGGCCAGCAGGTTATCGGCCTTGTTTCCGCGGTTGACGCGGGCGGCGGCGATATGCTCCTCCCGCAAAAGCATATCCGGATGGGCGAAGGAGGCGCGCACAAACGCGTCCTCGTTCCGGCTGCAGAGGCACAGGAGGACGCCGCGGTCAACCAGCTCCAGAAGGGTTCTCTGCAGGGCCAGCGCCCGGGAATCCAGCCGTATCGGTTCTTCTCCCGAAATGCCCCGCCACAGCACATTGTCGCAATCGAGCGCCAGGCATTTTTTCATCGGTCCGGGGCTGTCGAGATAGGCGGACAGGGTTTGGTACACATCTCCCAGGGTCTGAAATTTTTCCATCAGCAGATCGCTGTCCCGAACCTCGAGGGAAAAAGCGTCCTCCACCGCCACGACGAACTGGATGAAGCTGATGGAGGTCATGCCCACCTCCTGCAGGGAAGCGGTTTCCTCCAACCGGGCCAGCTCCGCGGCGTCGGTTTCCAGCACCTGTGCGAGACATTCCAGAATTTTTCCTTTATCCATGGGTCAGCGCCTCCTTTTTCAGCGTAAATCCCAGGAACTGCATTTTGCGGAGCTGACAGTCACCGTCGTCGGCCAGCGGATCCCCATGCAGATAAACGGCGGCGGCCATACAGCCCCTGCCGCACCCCTCCCGCAGGAGACAGCGCGCACAGCCGTAATCGGCGTTTTTTCTCGCCCGGGCGAGGGAACCAATCCGGTCCAGGCGGCTGAGAAACGCCTCTTCGTCAAAGGCGAAGGCGTTCCCCAGGGTGAAGGGCTCCTCATACAGAGACTGGCAAGGCTGGATAGAGCCATCTACCTTGACGCAGAGGGACAGGTCGTCCAGTCCGCCGGTCAAGGGGCAGCTGAAGGTGCACAAAGGCAGGAAAGCGTCGATGCCGTATTCCGCATTCAGCCGGTCCACCAGCCGGATCACCTTGAGCTTCTGAAGAGGGGACACCGCCTTGCTCTCCCAATCCACCACGCCGTTTCCCGACTTGTAAATGAAGGCATACTCCGGGGTGCAGCCGCAGGAAACCGCCAGCCGGTAAAAGCTTTCGACATCGTCCAGGTTCTGTTGGGAAATCACCATCTTGAGCCGCGGCTTATCCCGGCGCATGTGAACGCTGCGGACAAAGGAAAGGGCCTTTTCAAAATTCCCGGGGCCGCGGGTGAGGGCGTTTTTTTCCTCGCAGGAGCCGTCCAGGCTGACCTGCAGGGTGAAATTATCCCGTCTTTGCAGCAGCGCAAGGAGGCGCTCGTCCGCTCGGGTGCCGTTGGTCACAATCCCAAAGGACAGCTCAGGGTGCGCGTCAATGAGCGCCAGGAGCTCTCCGAAATCCCGATGCAGCGTCGGCTCCCCCCCGGAAAAGAGGAAGCGGCGGCAGCCGTACCAGGTAAAAAGGGGGAGGATATTTTCCTCCAGCTGCCGCGGGGAGATTTCCCGCGGCTGCCGGTTCAGACCGGAACGATTGTAGCAGGTGCGGCAATTGAGATTGCATTGATTGGTAATCTCTATGTAGACGGTTGCGACTTTCAAAACGCTTCGACCACCTTTTTGGACACGCAGTCCTCTAAAAATGCCTCCACATCGGGCCGGATTTCCTCCGGGGTGGCGGCGTAGACGCCGCAGAGCGCGGCCAGCAATCCCTCCAGGTCGCGGGGTTCGGACAAAAGGTTCAGGATATCCACCCCGGTTTCGTCAAAGAAATGGGTGTCGCCGCTGTCGGGATCGA
>CAKTXU010000252.1 GCA_934630995.1 uncultured Eubacteriales bacterium | reverse complement strand
GAATACGGGAAGCCGGCAGCGGATATCCGACAGGGTGTCGGTCACGGACAAATCGTCCCCATAGATTCTGGCCGTAATTTTCGAGGTCAGGCGGCGGCGCCCGGTGCGGAGGTCGATGACGGCGCCGGAACCGTCCGGAAAGAAAAGATAGCCGTCGTCCGACTGATGCAAGCCGGCGAAAAACGGTAGCAGCCGGACGCGGTTGAGCAGGTAGGAGGAGGTATCGTACCCGATCCCCTGGGTCAAAATCTCCGCGGTGAAATCCCCGTCCTCCAGACGCAGGCGCAGGGGGATTTCAAACAGGGGGCGTTCCTCCGCCTTCTGCCAGACGCCGGCATAGGCGCTTTCCTCTTCCACCTCTTCCAGCGTATAGCCCGCCTCCACGAGATAACCCTCCAACTCGTCTTTGTCCCGATCGGAGGCGCCGTTCTGGAGAACGTAAATCGCCGTCTCCTCCAGAACGGGATAAACAGCCAGCCATTCCCGCCGCTGGTTATCATCCGACGCCGCAGCGAGATCGTACAGCTTGTAAAACGCCTGCATGCGGCGTTTGGCCCGTTCGGACGGGAGCTTCTCCAGCATCTCTTCGAAAAAGGCGCGGCTGGCCGCTGGAGGAAGGACGCGGCTTCGGTCCGCCTTCCCCAGCACCAGGGTAACCAGAAAGCCGTCGTCTTCCCGCTCAATGGCGTATTGCCCGCGGGCGATGCAGTCCTTCCAGCTGCTCAGTAAAATTTCCTGTCCGGCCTTACCGCCGGTTTTGGTGTAATAGCTTATCTCCAGCAGCGTGCGGTAAGCCGCCATATCCTCATCGGCCGTCCCCTCCGGCGCCGCGATGTAGCTGCTCCAAACAGAGCCGTCGTCCCGGCGCAGGGTCAGCTCCAGCGTGCCGGGGTCGAGAATGAGCTCCATTCCGCCGCGGGAAACCCGCAGGGGCTCGGTGTAAGCCCCCTCCTCCATGAAGACCGCCGAGGGCTGATATCCCCCCACGGCCTCCCGGCTTTCTCCGCAGGCGCAGAGGGACAGGAGGATCGCCGTCAGAGCCGAAAACGCCTTGGCCCGCCGAATCGATGATTGACGCATATATCCATCCTCCCTTGCCCTACAACCGGTAGAGTATTTCGTCGATTAGATTTCCGATGAAGCTCCCCATCTTTTGCAGCAGGGCGATGAGCAGGATGGCGAGAAAGGTGATGATGAGCATGGCCGCCAGCGACAGCACCGTCGACAGGATATTCCTGCCCAGGGAATAGCCGTGGATGGTCAGGGTGCCGAAAAACAGCAGCAGGAAACACCATAGATAGCAAAGGTTCACCGCAAAGGAGAGGATTCCTGCTTCCTCCAGCGTCAGGAAATTGGCAATCAGGGCTGCGGGCAGCAAAAGCAGAGCCATGGGCAGCAGGGCATAGCAGGTGGTGACAAAGATATTGCTCAGGCTTCCCTAGCCATACATCAGGGATGTCACGCACCAGTTCCCGATGCACCAGACCAGAAGAGGAAGCAGGAAGGTGGCTGCCGTTCCCAGCAGGTTGGCATGGGCGTCGGAAAACAGATAGCCGGAGGCCATGCGGTAGAGTACAAAGCTCAGCAGGGCGGCCAGAAGGCAGATGCCCGCCCCTTTGACGTCGCCGCGGCCGTGCCGTTTCATCTCGTCGAAGCCGTCGAAGGGATGGAAAATCGTATGGAAGCCGTAAGCCAGCTGCTCGCCCGTCCCCCGCACCCGGGCCGCCTCCAGATCGCCGGCCCGGTTATAGGCCTTCAGCTTGCGGGACAGCCGGATAATCCCCAGCGCCAAAGCCGCCGCCAGCAGCGGGATCAGCAGCAGGAAGTTTCCCAGGGAGGCGTTGCGCTGCTTGGCGTAGGCCGCCGAATAGCCCTCCCGGTTATTGACAATCCGGTAGCACTCCATCGCCCCGGCGTAATCGCCGCTTTTCATATACGCCTTGCCCATGCCGATATAGGCCATTTCCAAATTGCCGTTTTTATGCAGCAGCTCTGTCCAGGTATCCAGGGCCTGCGCATATTGCCGCTCCTGCGTCAGGCGGATGGCCTCCATGATATCCGTCCCGTAACCGGAGAGGCGGAGAACCGTCAGCCGTCCGGTATAGCCGTCCAGTACCCATAGCTTGCCGCCGTGGTATGCCGCGTGGGTCAGGGCGCGGAATTGATCCGCGGCCACGCCCTCTCCGCCCAGGACGGAAAGGAGATTGCCGTCGTAGTCGTAGGTAAAGATATGCTTGCGGGTGTTGTCCAGCACGGAATACACGCCGTAATCCCCGATGGCCGCGCAGACAAAGGCGCTGACCACACTGTCCTTTTTCCCGTCGGTACGGATTTCCACATCTCCGGCGGGCGGAAAAAAGCCGCTGCGCTTGAGCACGTCGTCCCCGGAGGGATTGAGCCGCCGGATAGGGGCGAAATCCCCGCTGCGGCTGCGGGTTATCAAGGCGTTGTACTGGCTCTCCTTGCTGATGGAGGAGGTGGTGACATAGAGAAAGCCGCTGTCGTCGATGGTCAGGCTGTTAAACTCAGTGGGCAGGATTTTCTGCACCCGTTCCAGCTGCTCCGCGGTCATAAACCGCCGCCAGAACAGTTCCGCCGCACTGGGCTGAACCACCTGGGCCCCCAGGAAGCCCTCGAATTCCCCATCGATATTGAAGGATACCACACCCATGGCGGAGGAGCGGGACACCGCATACAGCCGGCCGCTCTTATCCACCGCCACGGCGATGGGCTGAAATATGTAGCCGCTTGGCACGCCGGAGCCGGTGGGGCTGCCGACGATCTGCCGCAGGCTGTAATCCGGCGCCAGCATCACCACCCGGCTGTTGCCGGTATCGGCCACGGTGACGACCCCGTCCTCCCCGGCGAAAACGCCGGAGGGGCGGTCAAAGCTTTCCGTCTGTCCGTCCGGTCCGGTAAAGCCGGTGAGCGCTGTCAGCAGGGTCCTGTCCGCCAGGGAATAGACCAGCACCCGGTTGTTGCCGCTGTCCGCCAGATACAGGCGCCCTTCCGCATCGATGAAAAAGGAGGAGGGTTCCTTGACCGCCTGTTCGAGCCCGGCGGAGAGATCCCACACCTCTTCCGTCACATACATGGGCGGCGCTTCCTTGTATTGGCCCTCATAGGAATAGGTATAGGATGCCGCGGCCGCCTGCGCCGCGCACAATGCCGGCAGGGTCAGCAGAAGAAGGGCGGTCCGGACCGCCAGCTTTTTTCTCATTTGTCCGCCCCCTATTCCTTCATGCCGGAGGTGGACATGGTCTCCAAGACCTGCGATTGGGAGAGCAGGAACATCAGAGAAGGCACCACCAGCATGATGACGGCCGCCGCCGCTCCCACGCCCGCCCGGGCAATGCCGCCGGCGAGTATCTGGGACAGGGCGTAATTAAAGGTTTTCAGCGCTTCGTCGTAAATATACACATTGCCTCCGGTGCCCCACAGAGTCTGAAAGCAGAGGATAACGAGGGTGACCCAGGCGGGCTTGACATTGGGCATCACGATGCGCACGATGATGGTCATTTCCCCCGCGCCGTCGATTTTCGCGGCTTCAAGCAGCGAATCCGGAATCATCTGATCGATGAACTGCTTCATCAGATAGAGGCCGATGGGCATGGCAAAGGCGGGGATGATATACGGCAGATAGGTGTCGATCCAGCCCAGCCTTGAGATGATGATAAAATTGGGAATCTGGGTCACCGCCGCGTTGAACATCAGAGTCAGAACCACCAGATTGAAGAAGAAATCCCGCCCGATGAACCGGTGCTTGGAGAAGGCGTAGGCACACATGGAGGCTATCAGGACATGCCCGGCCGTTCCCGTCACGGCGATGATGACCGTGTTGAGGATATAGCGCCCCAGGGGCACATAGGAATTGTTCATGATCTTCACGAGATCGCTGAAATTCTTGGTGGTGGGGTTGGAGACGAGGAACCTGGGCGGAAAAATCCACAGCTCCTCGAGAGGCTTGAAGGCGCTGGAAATGGTGTAAATCACCGGCAGCACCATGAAC
>CAKTXU010000251.1 GCA_934630995.1 uncultured Eubacteriales bacterium | reverse complement strand
TGCCTATACGGTTGGCATATTGCAGAATGGTCCGGAGCCGCTCCGCCTGCCTGACCGCCTCGGGATCGTCCATGCCGGTATAGTGGTGCATATCGAACCAGACGGAAAGGGCGTTGCAGCCACGCAGGGCCAGATCCTCCACCACCTCGCAGACCTTCTCAAGAGGAGCGTTGTGATAGAAATTATGGAAATGGGTAGCGAAGTACATTCCCCGCAGTGGGGCGCGGGGAGTAAAATCCAACGGCTTCGCGGCGGGAATGAAGCCGCCCCTTCCGTCAAAACGGCTGAGCAGCAGGAAATGCCCTACAGCGGCGTGCAGAGCACAATCGTTGGCGGCGGTGAGGAGTGCCTGCTTTTCCTCCGGGACTATCTGATAGCGATCGCTGCCAAGGGCTGGGTCTACGCACAGGAGCAGCGTATAGCTGCCCGCCCCCGACAGCTTCAGCTCTCTCAGTGCCAGATGACGCGCCAGTGATTTGTTCAAAATGGCAAAGCTATCGTTTCCCATGGATAAGTTGCGCAGTGATATGACATTCATATGGTAGAGCGCCCCTTTCACGATAAGGTACGGCTTTCAGTACAGTATCCATTCCTGCTTTTACAAGATGTAAGGCCTAGTCCACACATGAGACAGCCATCCGGCAAAGTGTGAAACGCGAGAAAAGAGAGCAGCGGAACCGTCACTATCTGTGCACCGCTGACGGCAGCGAACTGTACGAAAGCGTCCATGTGCGCACCGCGGTTCATGGAAAAAGGGATGCCCCGGGAATTGGTGTGCGTATAAAGCGCCCCAAGGAGGGGGGATGAAACACGCGCTTACCGCCGACGGAGAGCGTGCGTTTTCCCCGCCTCCGGGTCAGAAGCGGGAGAGCAGCCGCCGGAATCATCGCAACGAGCCGGAGTAACGCCGTTATTACGAGAAAATGCACGGTGGTCATGCAAGCCAGCTTCACAGAAGTCATTTTTATGGTTACGCCAACCAGTCCGTTGCCTAAAAAGTTCAGAACAAGCAAAACCGACCAGGCGGTTCTTTGCCCGGCTGCAAGCCGTTTCGCCACGCTGTCAGGGCGCCGGCGGATAATGAAAGACGGTAGAGCAACGCCACCCCAACCGCCGCCATGGAAAAATCGAAAGACAGCCCGTCACACGGCAGCGGAGAATGCCGATTGAAAACAGCAGGCACAGCCACGGACCCGCCCGGGCGGGTCCGTTTATACGCCCTAATACGGCTTATTGAAGATAAACTTAGAAAAATGGGAAAAACGACGGGAATTAGCCCCATTTACAACCAGTCCCTCGGCATTTATGTCCTGGATAGCTGTCCGGCAAGCTATTGACGGCACGGTTTTCGGGCCGCTGACAGAGGAAGATAACAGGGAAGAAGCCTCCCAGGCGGCGTGCGGGCACCAGTCCAGTTTTCAGGAGGCAGCCTGGGCAGTATCCATTATACCGCGGATGAAATCCATGAATGCCACTACTTCTGCTTTTAGATGATATTTATAGCGAATCCACCGCCATTGCCGCCTCGATACAGCAATCGTCCATCCACATCTCTGTTAATCGAAGGCAGCGTTTTTCAAACCGCTTTTAGCCGCCATTGGCTGACAACCGCTTCAGGCGTATTCGTCTGAGGATTGCTCCGCCTCCACCAGGAGGGCGATTTTCTCCAGCAGCCTGTCGGACACCGTCAGAGCCGCCCCCAGAGCGGGCGCGTTGGTACCCAGAGCCGATACCTGGACCTTGGCGGGGATGGTGGCATAGATATGGGCGTGCAACGAGCTTGTCAGGGCGTCGAAAAACAAATCCTTGTAAGCGGTGGCCAGTCCGTAAAGCACCACGATTTCCGGGCTGAAGGTATTGAAGAGGTTGGAAAGGGCGAGCCCCAGGTTTTCCCCCATCCGCCGAAAAAGATCCCGGCACAGCGCATCCCCGCTCCGGGCCGCGTCGGCCAGAAGCTGGATATCCCGGGAATCAGCGGGTACGGCGGTGGGCTCTCCCGCCTCCGCCCGCTCCGCAAAGCGGCGCACAATCCCGTCGATGGAAGCATAGGCGCCCAGGCAGCCCCTCTTTCCGCAGGCGCAAAGAGGCCCCTCCGGATCCATGGTCACATGGCCGAATTCACCCGCCTGTCCTCCGCTGCCCTCGTAAATCTCCCCGTTCAGCATCAGAGACATGCCGATGCCGCCGTCGATGCGGATGAGAGCCGCGTTTTCCGCGATGCTCATAAAAGAATCCCCTGTGTGCTTTTCCGCGATGAGGACACAATTCGGATCGTGCATCAGCTGGGTATAGCAGCCGTATCGCTGCTCCACCATCTCCTGCAGGGGGACATCGGCCCAGCCCTCCACATGGGGAAAATAGACGGAAACACCCCGCTTGGCGTCTACAAAACCCTGCTGCGCGATGCCGATGCCCAGAATCGATTTCCCCGCATAATCCGCGGTCATGCCGTCCAGCACCCTGTAGAAGGCCTGCAGAGCCTCCTCGTATCGCTGGGGGACATTCACCTTTTTGTATTCCCGGATGATGCGTCCCTTCACATCGGTGACCACCCCGCAGATTCCCGATGAGAGGTTCAAATCCACCCCCAGGATATAGTGATCGGCGTCGTTGATATCCAGCTCCTCCGGCTTGCGGCCGAAGGTGGTGAACTGCTTACCGATGGTGGTCACATAGCCGCAGGTGGAGAGGACGCCGGAGATGGACGACACCGCCCCCCAGCTGAGGCCGGTCATCCGCTGCAGGTCCCTTTTGGCAATGGGGCCGTTTTCCTTGATGGCCTTGAGAATAGTCATCGTGTTGTTGCGGCGGATTTGGGTGCCGTTTCTCGGATGGGGCATAAGTACACCGCCTTTCGTTCATATGGGCTGCGGCACGCGATACGCCTGCCGGGACAATCCCGCAATCTGCCCTGGTAAATATTGTTATTATACTGCTATGCGCCGGTGTTTTCAACTGAAATCCTTCCCGGCGCGTCGATCCGCCTCGCCCTTCCGATCCAGTTCCACCTGCACAGCTCCCTGCTGGTGGCGAACCTGATATCGTCCCGGGAAGCCAGCCTGTCGCAGAGGCGTCTCTCATGCTTTTCCGGCCGCTATCCTGTCCCGGATAAATGCGCGTTTTCCGGAACCACTTCCCGCTCCATCGTTTTATCATGCCGTCCCGGCATTTGCGCCTCTTTCGCACAGCCAGCAGGCAGCGTCATACAAATCCTCCGCCACATAGGCAGGCTCATACTCACGCCATTTTTCCCGATCTCGCCCCAGGGCTTCCCCGCCTCTGCCGGTCCTGACCAGGATCAGGCGGCACCCCGCCCGGCCGCCGGCGGCCATATCGCTCCAGCGATCCCCTATCATATACGCTTCTGATAAATCGAGCCCGTATTTGTCCCGCGCGCGGTAAAGCAGTCCCGGCGCCGGCTTGCGGCAGTCGCAGCCGTCCGCTGTGTCGTGGGGGCAGAGAAACCAGTCCGCCGCGCCGATGGCGCGGAACTCGGCGCCGAAGTCGTAATCCCCCGCCTTGCCCCGGGCGATACAGGATTGGTTGGTGACGACGACGGGGAAAAAGCCGTGCCGGTTCAGCAGGGCGAAGGCCTCCGCCGTCCGTGAAAAGGGCGTATAGTCCCACGGATGCTCCGGCGTTTTATCGCCGCCCATGGTGCCGTCCCTATCGATGAATACCACCCTTTTTTCCATAGCGCCAATCCTCCAATACCGTAGTAATCAGCCGTCCAGGCTCTCCGCGGTCCGGGCCTTTGCCAGGCAGGCCGCGCCCATGACCACCTGCTCCCCATCAAAGTCCGAAACCTCCAGCCGGGGGACGCGGCCCGGAATAGACTGCACATAGCGGCGCAGCGCCTTATCCAGCAGGGGCTTCCAAATGTCAAAATCCTTCATCACGCTGCCCCCCAAAATCACGATGTCCGGATCCAGGAGCTGATAAACCGCGCCGATGGCCAATCCCAGGTGGTCGGCCGCCTGGCGGACGATGGCCGCGCAGGGCTCCTCCCCACGGC
>CAKTXU010000250.1 GCA_934630995.1 uncultured Eubacteriales bacterium | reverse complement strand
GGCGGGGCAGACGGGGGTGACGGGCCCCTGAATCATGGCCCTGACCGCCTCGGCTTTGTCGGCGCCGGTGGCGATGATCACAATCGACCGGGCCTTCATGATGGAGCCGATACCCATGCTTAGCGCCTTCTTCGGCACCTCGTCGGAAGAGGCGAAAAACCGGGTGTTGGCTTCGATGGTACTGGGCGTGAGCTCCACCACATGGGTGAGGGGGGGGAAGCTGTCGTCCGGCTCATTGAAGGCAATGTGTCCGTTGCGGCCGATACCCAGGATTTGCAGATCGATGCCGCCGGCTTCTTCAATCATCGCTTCATAGCGGCGGCATTCCGCCTCCGAATCCTTCGCCGTGCCGGAGAGAACATGGATTTTCTCCGCAGGTACGTTGATATGGCGGAACAGATTGTCCTGCATGAAATAGTAATAGCTCTGTTCGTGATCGTGTCCGAGTCCCACGTATTCGTCCAGATTGAAGGTGGTCACCCGGGAATAATCGACTGCGCCGCTCCGATATAGCGCCGCCATTTTCTGATAGGTCGGAATAGGGGTGGAGCCGGTGGCAAGGCCCAGAACAGCCTTGGGATTGGCGATAACGCAGGCGGCAAAGAGGGAAGCCGCGGCTTCTCCGATGGCCTCGGGGGTTTCATAGGTTCTGTAAACCATGTTCAAACGCATCCCTTCATAAAATATCCCTTCTATTAAACACTATTTGCGGAGAAAAATCCATACATTTTTTATAACTTTTTGTATGTTACAGTTTTGTAACCCTTCGCAAACGGAATTGTTTTTTCGCCTCCTCTGTGCTATGCTGAAAAAAGAGGGATTCCCTCTGTGCAAGCGATGAATCCATTGGACGCCGCCCTATTACGGTGGAATTTATTTCCGGATGCGAAAAAAAGTCTTGGAAAACGGGCGCTTTCCGGCGCCCTTTTGTCTTGCCGGACATATATTCCCACGGAATTCCGCGTGCTCTGATTTATGATCGCTTACCTGGGGAGAAAAGCGAATTCGTAGAACGGAAAGGATTTGGTTCTGGTTATGCTTAAAACGCGTGCGGCCGCGCTCCTGCTTTCCGTAGCCCTCCTCCTGCCGGGAGGGGCGGTTTTGGCCGAGCCCGCGGTATCGGCGGAAAATTTAACAAAAAAATGTACCTTCCAGGTGTCGGAGGGGGCCAATAAGGCGGGCAACCTGTCCGACGGCAATTTCAATACGGTCTGGAAGGGCGGTAACGGCAGTACCATCGATATTGCCAGTCCCGCTCCCATCGGCGGGTTGTATATCCTGTGGAACGTCCTCCCCTCCCGTTGGTCGGTGGAAACCGTGGGGGAGACGCCGCTGACTCTGTATACCGGTCAGGGAAAGGCCTTTTTGCATGAGTATGTTCCGCTGGCCGACACCGCCCCGCAGACGGTGCGCCTGAAGCTGGAGGCCGCCACTGTGGCGGATATCTATGTGCTGGGTGTGGGGGAGGTGCCCGGCTGGGTTCAGCAGTGGCAGCCGATGCTTGATAAGGCGGATATGCTGGTGATGTCCACCCATGCGGATGACGAGCTCCTTTGGTTCGGCGGCACTATGCCGGTCTATGCGGGGGAATACCATAAAAAGGTGCAGGTATCCTATCTCACCAATCACGGCCCGCAGCGCACTCACGAGTTGCTCAACGGCCTTTGGACGGTGGGGGTGCGGGCGTATCCCATGATTTCTTCTTTTCCCGATTATTACGCCGGTAACATTCAGGTTGCCAGGCAAAAATATGACGAGAATAAAATTCTGGAATATCAGGTGATGCTTTTACGGCGCTTCAAGCCGGATGTGATAATTTCTCAGGATATCAACGGGGAATACGGTCACGGTGTCCACTGCCTCAATGTGCACACCCTGCGCCAGGCGTTGGAAGTGAGTGCCGACGCCTCACATTTTCCGGAGGTTGCCCGGAAATATGGAACCTGGCAGGTTAAAAAATGTTATATGCATCTTTATTGGAAAAACCGGCTGGTGATGGATTGGAGCCAGTCCCTGCAGAGTTTTGGCGGCAAGACCGCCCTGGATGTGGCCAAGGAGGGCTTTGCCTGTCATGTTTCCCAGCAGAAGCCTCGATGGAAAGTGCGGGATTTTGGGGAGTACGACTGCCGCCAATACGGCCTGTATTATACCACGGTTGGGCTTGATGTGAAGAAGAACGACTTTTTTGAGAATATCAATCCCTGCATTCCCTGGGCGGCTTTGCCCGCTCCTGCGGATGGAACCGATCCCAAGGCAACCACGCAGCCGCCCACGACAACCACCACCACGACGGCGCCTCCGCCTACGACAACGACGACCCTCCCGCCGGAAACCACCACCACGACGGCGCCGCCCACCACGACAACCACCGCTGCCGGCGGGCCTATTACCAGTGCCGGCGACGTGCTGGGTACCAAGGAAGAGCCGAAGGGCCGTTCAGCCTTTTTTCCTTTGTTCTTCATCCTGCCGGGCGCGGCTGTCGTCCTGCTGGCCGGAGGGGGAGCCGCATGGTTTCTGATCCGTCGGAAAAGAGGCGGACAGCCGCCCATTTTTCATTAAAACCCCGTCGTATGAAGAAAAACAAAACGTTGCAGTATTCCTTGCCGCCCAAGCCCCGTCCAAAACCGCCCAGCCGTGCCGTCGGCCTCATCGCGGGCCGTCTGGAAACAAGATTCATCCGCCGGAATAGTATGGAGTAAACGATATAAGGCGGTGTGCAGTCTTGTTTTCATCCATCGGTTCCTTTGCGGAAGCGCTGTTGCTGGTGGCGGCCCTGTCCACCGATGCTTTTGCCGCGTCATTGGCCTACGGTACACGGAAAATCCGCATCCCCTTTTTATCCGTGGCGGTGATAAGCGGGGTGTGCAGCGGAACCCTGGCCTTGTCCCTATGGCTGGGCTCCCTGCTGCGCCCCATTCTGCCCGGCGGGCTGACCCGGGGACTCGGCTTCTCGATCCTGTTTATTCTGGGGTTTACCAAGCTTTTTGACAGCACCATCAAGGCCTATATTCGGCGGCATAAAAAGCTCAAGAAGGACATACGCTTTTCCCTGTGCAGCCTGCGGTTTATTCTGACGGTCTATGCCGACCCCGAGGAGGCGGACAAGGACGCCTCCCGCAGCCTGTCTCCTCTGGAGGCGGCCTCCCTGGCGCTGGCTCTTTCCATCGACGGTCTGGCGGCTGGCGTCGGCGCCGGGGTAACGGAAATTGGCTGGGTAGGTACGCTGCTGTTGTCCTTCCTCGTCGGCGCGGCAGCAGTTTTGACGGGCCATGCCGTCGGTCGGAAGCTGGCGGAACGGTGTCCGGCGGATTTATCGTGGCTGGGCGGCGTGCTCCTGCTGTGCCTGGCTTTCTTGAAGCTGTGACGGGGTTGCTGTAAAATGTTTCATTTTGCAGCAACCCCCTGAAAAACCGCTTGCGGGCCATGAATCGTGGCCCGCATTTCGTGTTTGTGAACGAGAAACCGTGCATTTCCCAGCCTGTGCGTACATTGCTGCGTCTATATATCCCCATTTCCTATTGACATAGCCCGAGCCGAAAGGTATATTTTATTATATCAACTAAAGATATAACTGGACGGTGCATGCGGTATGAAAAGCTGGTGGCAGCGGTTCGTCATGACATTGATTGCGGGGAGTGTATTGGCTATGCCGGTAAATGTGGTGGGACGCGAACAGGGAGATTTGGGCTTTTCCAGCGCTTTTTCGGATAATATGGTTTTACAGCAGGGGAAACCCCTCCGCCTTTTCGGCTGGGGAGCTTCCGGAGAGGAGGTGCGGGTTTCGCTTGACCGGGACGGCGTCCGGTTGGCGGAGGTAAGCGCCTTGGCGGATGCTTCCGGAAAATGGGAGACGATTCTGCCGGCGCAGGCGCCTTCCTTTGTCCCGTACACAGTGACGGCTCGTTCCGGCGGACAGCAGGCGACGCTGAAGAATGTGCTGATTGGCGAGGTGTGGATTTGCGGCGGTCAGTCAAACATGCAACTGCGGGTGCAGGAATCCTATGAGGCGGCTCAATGGGAAG
>CAKTXU010000249.1 GCA_934630995.1 uncultured Eubacteriales bacterium | reverse complement strand
CATTGGCGATGCCGAGAATGATCCCGATGAAGATGTTTTTGAAGATGGCGAGGAGCGTCCGCGCCGCGTCTTTTGTCATAAGCCGGTTCCGAATCCTTTCGTTGTGGTGTGGGTTACAGGCCGAACTCGCCCTCGTAGCTGACGAGGCTGGCGTCCAGGACCCCTTCGACGGACAGGAACTTATCGATGGTGGTCATTTCGTCGTCCTTGAGGGAAACCTCCACGGTGATTTCCGCGCCGCTGCGGGTCATGGTGCGGGACTTGATGCGGTGCTTGGGCAGGACGCGGAGGGCTTTGCCGATATTGGCGGAATACTTGGGGTCGTAACGGACCACCAGCAGATAGGGGGATTTCCCCTTTTTATAAAAGAGGGAGATGACGAAATAGAGAAAGCCCACGCCGAAGCAGGCGATGGCGCCGATGATGTAAAGGCCCGCGCCGCACATGATGCCGCAGGTGATGGACCAGAACATGAAAACGGTATCCACGGGATCCTTGATGGCGGTGCGGAACCGGACGATGGACAGGGCGCCCACCATGCCCAGAGACAGCGCCAGATTGGAGGAGATGGTCCGGATGACCAGGGCGGTCACCATGGACAGGAGTATCAGGGAAAAGGCGAAGCCCTTGGAAAACAGGACGCCGCGGAAGGTCTGCTTATACACGGCGAGAATGAACACGCCCATCAGAAAGGCAACACCCAGGCTCAACACCATGTCGCCAATCGTCACGCCGGCGCTGAACTGATCCAGCACGCTTTTTTTAATCATGTCCAGAAAACCCATTCATTTTACCTCCCGGCCGCCTGCGGCGGCGCGTATTTTCTTATTGAAAATCCCGGCAGAGCTCATATTTGGAGATGGCGCTGCGGGATGCGGAAAGAGGAGCCAGAAGCTGCCGCACGGCATAGGGAAGCGCGTCGTCGAATTTGACCTCCATGATGGTGCGGTCGGAGGGGAAAACGGGGATGGTGCGGATATCCCGCCCGAACAGATCGGTGCGGTAGGCGCCGGAGGAGAGGTTCATATCAAAGGTGATGCGTACATCCATAAAGGTGTACGCCTCCCGGTAATAATCGACGATGACGGCGGGTTTCAAAAGACGGGTGCGGCATTTATAATAGAAGTTGCGCAGCAGGGGCTGGGAGGCTCCAGCATCATAGAGAAACCAGGTGTCCCCCCGCAGGATGCAGTCGGTCTGTTCCCGGGTCAGGGGGGCGGCCAGCTTCTTGGTCAGCTCCCCGATTTTCTGCTTGGCCTCCAGCCGGATGAAGGAGTCGTCGTAGTCATAGAACCGGATGCGGAATTTTTCCCGGTTCTGGATGCCCTCCACCTTATCCAGCAGGCCGCTCTGGCAGTAGTCGTCGAAATACAGGCTGCGGACCAGATATTTCCCGTCCTCGCACCGGGTGTGCTCGTCCAGCTCCATCATGGCCCGCAGGCGGGTACGCAGCATCTGATAGCCGGCCATGCTGATAAAATATTTGTTTTCGTGGCGGTAGTCCTCCACGGCGCGGCCTCCTTTCACTGGCTCGTCCGGTCATTCGAAGCAGCGGTCGATTTCCTCGGCGCTCAGGCCGAAGAGGCTATTGATGCGGCTGCCGGACAGCTCCTTTTTTATGACGGCCTGACGGCCCTTCGTAAAGTTGCGCATACGCTGCACCTCCTGCTCCCAAACACGGTTGCCGGGGTCCCAGCGCTCAAAATTGCGTTTCACCTCCGGCTCATACCGGGCGGCGAACTCGTCGATGCGGGCCAAAACCCGCTCGGTGCTCCAGGTATTCTTCATATTGTATTCCAGCCGTTCGATGAATAACCGGCGGAAATCCGCGTGGGTCAGCAGACCGTTGACCAGCGTGGTGCTGAAATTGCCCCCGGCCCCGGTGCCGTTTGGATTGATATTGTACCAGATGCGGTCGGCCAGATTGCTGTCAAAGCCCTGGTCGGTGTCGTAGAATATCCACCGCCACTTGCCGTCCATTTCGGAGGAGCGGTAGAAGCGGATGTTCCCCGCATCGTTGTTGGCGCAGTAGATTTCCGCGATAAGATAATCGCAGAAGCTGACCGGATCGATCCGGTCGGTGACATAGGCGTAGGCCTCGTCGTTCAGGGTGCCCTTGCTCCGGATATACCGGAGGAGCTCCTGATATTCCGCGCCGCTGACGCCGTTGCCGGTGAGGAGTTCCACCGAGCCGGGGGAGACGTTCTGGTGGGTGGCGATGAAATGCTCGTCGATTTTTTCCCGGATGTTGTAGACGCCCCAATATTCCCCGTTGATGTAGAGCACCACAGGCCGGTACGCCTGGACTTCCAGCAGGCCCTCGCTGTCCGCCAGACTGGTGATTACCGCGTCCTTAAATAGGGTGCGCAGCCGGTCCTGGCCGGAGGCGCGCAATACAAGAGCATTATAGTTGGTAAACTCCCGATTGTCAAAGACTTTGTAATCGAGCTCGCCGGGGCCGTAGCAGTCCCGAAAACGCAGGGAAAAGGATTTCTTCTCATAGCCCCGGGACATGCCCCCGAATATCCGCACCCCGCAGTCCACGGAGAAGGCCGGGGTATCGCCGGCGAACAGTTCCGCGTGGGCGGCGCGCTCCCAGCGCTGCCAGAAGTTGGCGCCCTCATAGGCCCAGGTGGTTTTGCCGGGACCCAGGGCGTAGATGCCGTTGCGATAGCCGAAAAGGTCGTCGGGGTCGGCGCTCAGGCTGATAACGTCCATGGTGTGGCCTTCGTTGACAATGTAGGAGGCGGTCAGCACCGGGCTGGGCAGGGCGTCCTCCCCGATGGCCACGGCCCGCAGAACGGTGGTTTTGGAAAAGGATAAGGGGGCGGTATATCGGGGGGAGGAAGCGGTGGGGGCGCTGCCGTCCAGGGTGTAATGCAACGCGCCCGTGCCGGCCAGTGCCACCTCCACCTTGTCCACGCCTTCATAAACGCCCGCTGCCGGAAGGGCGGCGGGCGTCGGCGTCAGGTTGCGGACGCCCGCCGGAGTGGCGGCGCCGGGGGTGGGCGTATCGAAAAAGGCGAAGCCGCTTTTTCCCTCTGGGCGTCCCCGGCTGGTGTCCTGGGGAAGATTGGGAAGGCTGAGCCCGTCGGCCATCCGCCCGTCGGGGGAGAAGAGGGCCACCGCACAGCCCTCACCGTCCAGCTTGAAGGGGGCCTGAATATAGGCGCCGCTGTTGGCGATTTCGATGCCGCCGGTGGCGTATATCACCAGATAGCCGCCGGCAGGAATGGTCTTGTCGGGCAGGGCGAAAAGGCCGGGCTGGGAGGGATCATTCGTCAGGGTGTAGCCCGCCAGGCTCACCGCCTCTGAGGAGATGTTGTGCAGTTCGATCCAGTCGTGGTATTTGCCGGCCAGAGCCCTGCCGTATTTGGTGTTGCGGGATATGGCCTCGCTGATGCGCAGGGGGGAGGGACGGCGCTCATCCAGTGCCCGCCAGTACGCATCCGTCCCGTCGGCGGTGTTGGGGAAGCCGGGGGACGGAACGGCGGACTGGACAAAGGCGCCGTCCTCCTGCCGCAGCAGGGCTGTGTCCTCAGGCAAGCCGTTGATTTCGACGCTGTCCAGCAGCAGGCCGGCGGGGGTGGAGAGAAAAACGGTATCGCTGGCCCGGCTGAGCTTGCAGCCGGCATGGAGTTCTGAGGCGTCGGCACTGTGACCCTTGCCGGACGCGTAAACCAGCGCCACGCCGCCCGGCTCCAGGGTCATGGCGGGGAACCGGAATTTCAGCGGCTCGTTTTTGTCGTTGCTCAGGCCGTAATTGGTCAGATCGACAGACGCGCCGGAGCGGTTTTCCACCTCGATATAATCCGTATACGCGCCGTCCCCGTCCGGCCAGGAGACGGTGTTGGCGGCCATGAGCTCGCTGATGACCAAGCCGGTGGAGGGGGCTGTCCGGGAAGCCTCGAAGGCGGCCCGGCCCTCCTCGGTGTTGGGATAGCCGGGGGGGATGGATGAGGTGGCGGTGAAGGTGCCGTCGCCCCGCACGGCGGAGGTATTGGTTTGCAGCGGCATGGTGGTGATG